>SBAV01000354.1 GCA_005239965.1 Methylobacter tundripaludum | reverse complement strand
TGCGCTTCTGCAGATTTGTCTTCCACATTTTGCTTTACATAAATGTTGGCAATTTCATTCAACGTCCGTACGGCCAATTCAGGGCTGCTCGCTTCGGTGGTCAATTCCAAAATACCAGAAGCTTTACCTTTCTCGGCAACAGTAATAACATTTTTTAGCGCATTGATGGCCGACGTTTCAGACTGATGAATCAACTCAAATTGAGTATTTGGCCGCGCTTTTAACAAAGAGATAAACAGCGTGACCGGTTCACTCTCGTCTGGTACAGCTTTTTTTACGGCTTTGTTGACTTGCCCTTCAAGCACCAAGCTATCACCCTTCAACAATTGAAAGTAGCCGTGTTTGTCTGCAATTACGGTTAAAACTTTACCTTGCCAACTTGGCGGTACGGTAAAGTTATCAACATGGATTTCTTCTCCGCCCCAAGCATACTGGGCTTGCCCAAATAAAGGCGCTGCAAATTCCTCCTCGTTCGTACTTTTAAATCGTCTGGCAACGGCCGCACCAATTAAAGGAAAGTATTTGGGGCGGGCCGTAATATTTAATTTGAGATTTCTGACGGTTTCCCCAAGTATCAAACGGGACTTAAGCAGTTCAATTTCGGCAAGAATGGGCTTTTTGCTTTCCATCAAATCACTCATCTCGCCCAAGCCCTCAAGCAGCGATGATTTTGACTGCTCCTGAACTTGCAGCATGGCGTCGGTTTTGTAGATAGGCGTATCCAAAAAAGCTTTGGCCACGCCTATAAACAGCACTATCGCAGTCACCGCGATGATAAGCCATTTGTTGTCCAGCAATGTGCCCAATAAATCGGCCAAATCGATTTCATCGTCTTCTTGACTTGATAAATCATTGACAGAATTTTGGGTGTTGTCTGTAGTGTTGTTTAACATCGGTAACCAATTAATAATAATTAACAATAAATTTGAATTATTATTGTAATTGCATATCCTTAAGATATATTAATGTTTTTATACAAATCACAGGCTTGATTTACATTCTTTAAATATGTAGTTAAGTCAAGTCTCGTTAATTGCCTTGCAAGGCTTTGTGTGGAATACCTAGGTTTCCACACAGAGCCCATCACGTTATTGCTTTACGGAGTTAAACCACTTGGAAGTTCCAACTTAAACGTCGTATTACCACCACCAACACTGCCACTGTCTTTAAACGGTTCCATCTTGATAGTACCGAAGCTGTTCAACAAGGTGATTGTAGGCTGAATTTGCGCTACGATCTGATTCCAGCGAATACCTTCGGCTCGGTCAACATAGATAACATCCCGAGGTTGCAAGGGAAATCTGTCGGCCAATAACAACGCATCCGGCGATTGTGCATCCAAATGGAATATCTCCGGTTTATTGATGCCGCTTCTAAACACGAAAATTCTGGCGGGATCACTGGTTTCCTGGTTAACCCCCCCCGCCTCACTCAACGCTTCGGTTAAGGTCATACGGCCTTTGTTCATCAGCACACTACGTCCTCTGCCAGCACCTGCGCCACCTACGGTCGTCTCACCCAACACAAAAATTTTGTTGAAAGCACTGTCCGGTACGTTGAGGACATCGCCATGTTTCAGTAAAACATTTTGACGCAGGTCGCCGCCTTCATAGAGCGCCAGCAAATTTATACTGTAGGTTTTGCCTTCCCGGGTTAATGTCAGGTTGCGTAGATCTGCATTTGCTGTGACACCTTCCGCACCGTTGATTGCTTCCAGTACCGTCAATGGAACATCCTTAACCGTCTGGATACCCGGTTTAGTGACTTCTCCAACCACATAAACCCGTTGGCTTCGGTACGACGTCACTCGCACATCTAACTGCACCATCTCAATAAAGGCAGATAGCTTTCTAACCAGTTCTTCACGAATTGCTTCAACCGCCCTGCCTGCCGCTTTAATGATACCGGCATACGGATAGAAAATATTACCGTCTTCACCAACGACAGTACCGGAGGTTTCCGCTGTGCGGAATTCACCGGCAGGAATGGTCAACTCAGGATGTTCCCATACCGTGATATTAAGAATATCCCTGGGGCCAACCTGGTATTGGAAGTAAGCCTCTTGCTCTGGCGTATCTTTTACCGTTTTGGAACCAATACGGTAATCAAAATAGTGATTGGCGACGTTATCCTTGCCTAAACTGCGATTATTAAAATCCCTTTCCAAATCCAGAATGAGTTGGGCGGTGATAAGTTTGATATTAAGCTTTTGCAGCGTTGTTTTGTTATTTTCCGTAACTGGCACTTCTACGCTGGATTGTACGGAAAGTGGATTCATGTGCATGCCGGGGATCACCGTGCAAGCTGTTAATTGGCTTAAGGCAATCAGCAAAAGGATCACAAAGATTCGCATAAAATATCCCACTTAAGTAATAATATTTGTAAATTATTTTGACAATAAGCTTTTTGATCAAACTCAGTCGGTGTACGAATTAGAGCTTTTGTATCCACTGAGCTATACCACGCTCGATTAATTGCAGCGCATTTTCGAAAGCCACCATGTCCTTTTGATAGGGATCCGGAATGTCGAATCCACCCCATTCGCCTAAACGAAATACCTTGCCTTTGGCACTGGGGTCTTCGGCAACAAGCGCATTTTTATGGCCTGATTCCATAACCAGTATAAGATCAGTTTTACGAATCACATGGGTATTAATTTGTGACCCTTTGTATCCTGAAATATCAAGACCTTTTTTTAAAAGCAGTTCGCAGGCATTCTTGTCAGGCGCATGGTCAACCAGAGCACCAAGACCTGCTGAGCTGACCGTATAGCCAGTTTTATTGGCATCTTCCAAAGCTTGTCTAAGCAAGGCCTCAGCCGTCGGACTTCTGCAAATGTTGCCCACACAGACAACAAGAATATTATTAAACAATGTACTAGTTCTCCAGATGACGTGCTGCATTGATGTTTCTATGCAAACAAAATACGGTGTGCAGTCGCTTTGGCTTTGGCGTAATTCACCCGCCTTCTAAACTACCAAGCGTTTATTACTATTTGCTGTAATTTCTCCATTACATGCTTATTGGGACACTGGTCAAAATCAAAGCAAATTACGAGCCACTCTGTAAAAAAATATTATACATGTCCAATACAGAGCAATATTGCCCAGTTAACAAG
>SBAV01000371.1 GCA_005239965.1 Methylobacter tundripaludum | reverse complement strand
TTTAAAAACTGCTCGTTGTCAGCACCTTTCTTATCCCAATTGGCCAGCAAGGATGACGTGTAATACAAACGCTTGCCATCCCAACTGGACGACACCATATTGACCTGTGCGCCGATTTTTTGCTCAAACACTTGCGTGGGCTTAAAAGGATCACTGATGTCAAAGGCACGGGTTTTGCCATCCATAAAGGTATTGACCCACAGCAGCTTGTCATCGCTTTGGATGGAGATGTCAACAGGTAACGGTATTTGGCTGGGCACGCCAACATCGGCCACTTCTTTGGCTTGCCACAAGCCGTGTTTATCAGCGTAAATCAGCCAGATTTTTGAGGTCAACGCCGTACTGGTAAAGCAGTAGTTATGGTTGCTTTCCAAAGCGCAACGGATTTCCAGCGGGGCACCTGGCACATCGAATACTTTCTTGGGCTGCTTGGTGTGCAGATTCCATTCAACCACCGTGTTGCCAAACCGCTTCATGGCTTCCGGATCTTTGAGCATTTTGCCAAAGTCCATCATGTAATTTGACCAACCGGTAAACGAAGAAGTCAGCATCAGGTTGCGCCTCGGCAAAGCACGCACATCATAGCCATAACCATCGGCAAATTTTCCGGTTTTATCCGCTCCTTGCAAATCACCATCAACGGGTGTCCAGTGGGTGGCGACGTAATCGCCTGCGTTGGTGTATTCAACCAAACCAGTACGGCCCCCATGATCTTTGTTGTTGGACAGGCCGGTCATCATCATGACCCCAGGCAGCGCATAAATGCTGTGCGGCCCAACCACACCGCCGCTTTTGGCGACAAAATCGCTGATTGTTTTGGTTAACGTAGGCTTGGCCGGATCGGTGTGGATGTCAAAAATAAAGATTTTGCTGGTATCGAGGCCACTCGCCCACAGGTATTGGCGATCATCGGTAAAACCGGCATGATGCGCTTCATTGCGACCGCCAACGGAAACAGTGTTGACTACCTTGCCGTAAGTCTTGGATTTGGGATTGGCATCGACCGTAACCAGCTTGTCCTGCTCATCGCCCACGCCTTCTGAGCCTAAAGTCCACACATAGACAAAATCTTCCTGACCTTTGATTTTGGGTACATAAGGGGAAACGCAGGTTTCATCTGCCTGTACAGCGTTTACGCCAAGACCACCTACGGAAAGTACGGATGCTGCAAAAATGCACGTTGATAACAATCGGTTGAATGTTTTGGGGGAGTTGCTCATTGGGGGTTTCCTCTCTGCAGTCACCGGTAGGTGACGGTATTGAGTGCCTCAATGCACTGGGCACCCATTATTGTTATATTTTATTGGGATACTGCAACGTACCCGCTTAGCCTTCGGCTGTGGTCGGATCAATCATGGTTCTAACCTGAGACACACGGTTGGCCGGAAAACCGCCTTGTTCGGCATGCGCTCTGATTGCGGCTTCATCCGGTGCAATGTACACACAGTACACTTTATCGTCAGTCACATAGCTTTCAAGCCACTGTATTCTCGGCCCCATGTCGCAGAGAACACCACATGATTTTTGCGAAATACCTTGCAAATCGGCGGCGGTTAAAGCACCCGCGCCGGGAATGTCACGTTCGATAATATATTTGGGCATAGCTGTTCTCCTGATTAATGTCTTTGTTGAGATGCTTTGTTTAAAACGCAATAAACCCTTACGCTTTAAAGAAACCATCCAGTAACTCCTGACAGCACTGATGCAGCAATGCCGATGATTTGTCGATCTTCATGCGCAGCAACGCCCCTTGCCATGTGTTCAGTAACAGATCCGCCAATTCTGTGGCTGACCGGTCGTTACGCACCGAGCCTTCCTGCTGGGCCCTGGCAAGTCCTGATGCCAGTAAATCCCGGTAGCGGTTCAGTGCGGTTTGCAGGGCGGTTCTGCACAGCTCATTGCTGCCGCCCAGTTCGCCCATTAAATTGCCCAACAGGCAACCGCTTTTAAATTCCGTATTTTCAAGCTCCAAAATGGATTCATTAAAATAACGCCGCAATGCCGTTAAGGCATCGATATGGGGATTTTGCAGGTGATTATTCAGTTGTTCAATAAATGGATTGATGTAATGTTGAATGACTTCCGCACCAAAATTTTCTTTGCTACCGAAATAATTGTAGAAAGAACCTTTAGGAATCTGTACAGCATCCAATATTTCTTTAAGCCCGGTACCGTGGTAACCTTGCTGCATTAGCAATATTACCCCTTGATTTAAAAGATTTTCTTTATTTATCTGTTTTTGTGTACGCGCACTCATAGTTAATAATACGACCGGTTGTCTTAATCTGTCAATGTTTTTTTTAGTCAGTGGGAATAAGCACTTGCTTGTAGAAAAATAGAAAATTATGTGAGATCACGCAACCCCATACGTGATATGCCCAAAAATAGCCCTTCTTTGGCAAAAAACAATCATTATCTAGCTGATTCGAATCGTTTTTTCATTGGCAAAAACAAATATATAAAGCAATTATAATGCCATATGTGGCGACATTTTGTCGCGCGTCAATATGCCACATTTTCAAGGACATTTTATATCGATACACTTTGTCCAACTCTTGCGTATGTTCTCCA
>SBAV01000249.1 GCA_005239965.1 Methylobacter tundripaludum | reverse complement strand
ATTGTAAATACAGCATCCGCGAAATCGCCAATGGTGGAACTACTTTTCGCAGAGATCAAAACAATATTCGCGCCTACCTTCTTGGCACTCTTAGTAAATGCTATCAACTGTTCCGTTTCTCCAGAACCAGAGATGATAATCAGTAGATCGCCATTCTTGATGCTGGGCGTAACAATTTCGCCAACGACACTGACATCGTAACCACTGTGTACCAGTCTCATTGCAAAAAAATTACCTACGAGCTTCGAGCGTCCCGCGCCGGCAATAAATATACGCTTAGCATTATCAAGAAGCTGGGTCAGCCTGCTGTCATAAGAATCATCGGTTGCCTCAAGAATACTTGAAATTTTGTCTAGGATAAGATTCTGATGCATGTGCTTGACTCTATCTTATGCAGCGTCAACCAATTCACGTATCTCACGAGCAGCTTCAGCAGGAGATGGCGCACCATAAATCGCAGCGCCAACAACGATAATGTTTGCCCCCGCCTTAACAACATCTTGAACGGTAGATTGTTTAATACCACCTGCAACTGAAATTCTGACAGGCAAGCCGAGTCTGGCAATGTCATTCAAATCGCTAAAAGGGGTATGGCCAGCCGCTTGCGCGTCAAGGCCTGTGTGAATACCCATAATGTGGGCACCGGCTTCAGCGGTTGCACGAGCGCAAGCCACTTTGTCATCAACGTTGATCAAGTCGATTTGCGCTTCAGCGCCGTGTGCGTTTGCGGCTTTAATCACGCCTTTGCAGGTTGCAAGGCCAGATACACCCAAAACGGTGCAAATATCAGCGCCAGCTGCGTAAAATGGGGTTGCTTCGTATTCGCCGGCATCCATGGTTTTAAGATCAACCAAAAGCAATTTATCGGGGAATTTAGCTCTTAGTGCTTTAACCAGGTTAACGCCATTGTGCTTGATGCAAGGGGTGCCAATTTCAAAAATATCAACGTGTGGCGCAACTTGTTCTGCAAGGGCAACAGTTGCGTCGAAATCCAATGAGTCCAACGCCATTTGAATTAATGGTCTTGCCATGATATATACTCCGAAATGATTAAATAGTTATTGTTGATTACATATTCTTTATGCGGCAGTAACTGTAAAGTAGAAAGGGGACGCATGTCAATGCCCAATACTTAACACCGACCAACGACCCTATAAAATACGTTTGCCTAAGCGACATAATAATACTTCAAAAATCACAACACAAATATTAAAAATTTGTGCCAATCGGGGACAATTTTACTCCTGTAAAACTTTAGCCCGAAAAACGCGACAGCCAACGGATATGTTCTATAATTGCACCCGCGCTTTAGCTGATTGAATCGCATTCACATGTATCACGACCTACCGGGAATGTTTATGGAAGTCCTTACCAATGTACGTGCCTTAATTATCGATATGGATGGCGTGTTATGGCACGGCACTACGGCCCTCCCAGGTTTAAGCGATTTTTTTCAGACACTGCGTAATCTCAACATCCGCTTTATTTTGGCAACCAACAATGCCAGCCTGACGCAAGATCAATATGTCAACAAACTGGCCAGCATGGGCGTCACCGTGGCACAACATGAAATACTGACTTCGGGTATGGCAACGGCGCTGTATTTGGCTGAACACAACAATCCTGCAACAACACGGGTATTTGTGGTGGGTGAAGCAGGCGCCACACAACCTTTAATCGAGCGCGGCTTTACTTTAACGGGGCTGTATGAAATCAAAAAAGACGGCGATCCCACCCAAAAAGGCGCTGATATTGTTGTGTGCGGAAAAGATCAAACCCTGACATGGGATAAACTAGCCACCGCCACATTAAACATCCGGGCAGGCGCACAATTTATCGCCACCAATGCCGATGCCACCTTACCCACAGAATATGGCATTACCCTTGGCAATGGCGCCATTTTAGCGGCATTGCAGGCCGCAACCGGCATAACGCCCATAAGCATAGGCAAACCAGAACCCATTATGTATCAGCAGGCCATGATGCTGCTAGGTTCTGACCCCACCGAAACGGTGGCAATTGGTGATCGCCTGGAAACCGATATTCTCGGTGCTGTACGTGCCGGTATCCGTAGCGTGATGGTGTTAACGGGCATATCCAGCGAAGACGATTTAAAAATCTCGGATTACCAACCGACATGGGTTATGCCGGATATCATGGCCATAACGCACGCCTTGCAGAATGCCGCCTAACCATGGTAAAAATCCCGTTATCCTAACCGCGCCAGATCAACAAACTCATCAGGAGATACACCATGAAAAAATTTATTAACCGTATCGACACCCTGCTTGATGAGAGCCTAAGCGGCTTTGCCAGAGCCCATGCCGATATTGTCCAATTCAATAACCAGCCGCATTTTGTTAGGCGGCTACAGGCCACTAAACCGGGCAAGGTGGCGCTTATTTCCGGTGGTGGTTCTGGGCATGAGCCGCTGCATACCGGTTTTGTGGGTTTAGGCATGTTGGATGCAGCATGTCCTGGACAGATATTTACCTCCCCTACCCCCGATCAAATGCTGGCAGCGGCACAAGCGGTTGAAAATGGCGGCGGGGTTTTATTTATCGT
>SBAV01000288.1 GCA_005239965.1 Methylobacter tundripaludum | reverse complement strand
GCTCTGGTGTAACGCCATACTTATTTTTTATCGCCTGCACATCTTCGGTGACAATATCTTGAACATTGAAATTGTTTTGTTTCAAATGTTCCAACCATCGGCCACAACACGAACAGCTCGGACTTCTGTAAACGACAATATCAGTCGGTTTAGCGCCCTCTTCTGCCCAAACGCCCGCACTTACAGCAAATAGGCTTGCAATCATTAAAAACTGTAATCTGTTCATCGCAAAATTCTCTCTTCTCGCTCAACGTTACGATTGGTGGTACGCCCTGCTGTATTCATGCACGGCATCGACCATCACCTTGACATGCTCGGGGTTAATATCCGGCAAAATTCCGTGTCCTAAATTGAACACATGGCCACTGCCCATACCGTAGCCCTGTAAAATAGTCTTGACTTTTTCGACAATATCATCCGGTTGTGCATACAAGAATACCGGATCCATATTGCCTTGCAAAGCCACACGATTACCCACTCGAGCCCTGGCCTGATGTATATCGGTTTGCCAGTCCAATCCTAATGCATCATAACCGGTATCAGCCATAGTTTCCAACCACAAGCCACCACCTTTTGTAAACAAAATCGCCGGTATCTGCTGACCATCGTGCGATGTTTTCAACAAGGAGCGCACTTGTTTGGCGTAATGCAAAGAAAACTGTGCGTAGTCTTCTGTGGTCAATACACCGCCCCAGGTATCGAACAACATCACCACTTGCGCTCCTGCTTCAATCTGGGCGTTAAGATAGGCAGCTACCGATTGCGCCAGCTTATCCAGCATAAGGTGAGCAACTGCGGGTTGTTCGTAAATCAAGCCTTTAATCAGCCGAAAACTTTTGCTGCTGCCACCTTCCACCATATAGGTTGCCAAGGTCCAAGGACTGCCAGAAAAACCAATTAACGGCACACGGCCATCCAGAGTCTTCCTGATTAAACGCACCGCATCCATTACATAACGCAGCTCAACTTCGGGATCAGGAATGGGCAGTT
Organism: Methylobacter tundripaludum; assembly: GCA_005239965.1. GTDB lineage: Bacteria > Pseudomonadota > Gammaproteobacteria > Methylococcales > Methylomonadaceae > Crenothrix. Next base: position 1,546 of record SBAV01000288.1, on the reverse strand, counting down.
TATGAACATCCGCCACCGTCCGTACCGGCTTTTCAAACTTGGGGCCTTCGCCTTCGGTAAAACACAGCTCAAGACCCATGGCATCGGGTATGGTCAGGATGTCGGAAAACAGGATCGCGGCATCAAAATCAAAGCGCCGCAACGGTTGCAGGGTAACTTCACAGGCCAGCTCAGGATTGGTGCATAAGTTCAAGAAGCTACCAGCATCTTCCCTGGTTTTCCGGTATTCAGGCAAATAGCGACCAGCCTGGCGCATCATCCACACCGGTGTTTGCTCAACGGGTTGTTTTAACAGTGCCCTGATAAAGGTATCGTTTTTTAATACAGTCATATTGATATCGCCGTACGGTTACTTCTACCGTAGCTTTTAAGTGTTTGTTCCAAAAGTGATTGTTCAACATCTGTCGGCAGCGTTGCTACACCGATTTTTTTTAACAGGATCAGGCGAATCTGGCCATCGACATTCTTTTTATCAACGGCCATCAACGCTAAAAACTGTTCGGAACCCATTTGTTCCGGTGGAAATACCGGCAACTTTGCCTTTTTAAGGAGTGTGACGATCCTGTCCACATCCGCATCATTCAACCAGCCTTTTCTTCTGGACAAATCCGCTGCCTGACAAGTACCGACAGCCACCGCTTCACCATGCAAATATTGACTATAGCCTGTCCCAGTTTCAATGGCATGGCCAAAAGTATGGCCTAGATTGAGTGTGGCACGCACACCGCTTTCGGTTTCATCTTGGGCAACAATGTGCGCTTTGTTAAGGCAGGATTGCTCGATAGCATACGCCAAGGCAAGTTTATCGCGGGCCAATAAGGCATCCATATTATTTTCTAGCCAGATGAAAAATTCGGCATCCCGAATTAAACCATACTTGATAACTTCGGCAAGTCCTGCCGATAATTGGCGAGCATCCAGAGTATCCAGAACATCGGCATCGGCAATCACGCATTGCGGCTGATAAAACGCCCCGATCATGTTCTTGCCTAACGGATGGTTAACGCCAGTTTTGCCGCCCACGGAGGAATCCACCTGCGCCAGTAACGTGGTGGGTATTTGCAAGAACGCAATGCCACGCTGATAACAAGCGGCAGCAAAACCGCCCATATCACCGATAACGCCACCGCCCAAGGCAATCAAGGTGGCATTACGGCTAAATTTGGCGGCCAGCAAGGCATCAAAAATTTTGGCGACATAATCCAGGGTCTTGAACGGTTCGCCATCGGGCAGGATAACGGTTTCAACACGGTAGCCTTGCAGTTGGCTTAATACAGCATCCAAAAACAAGGGCGCTACCGTTTCATTAGTAACAACAAGCACTTGCGTGGATTTGATATGCTGACGATAAACATCAGGTTGGCTTAATAAGCCGGAACCAATATAAATGGGGTAGCTACGTGCACCCAGTTCCACTATTAATTTTTTCATGGGGCTAACCGACAGTCGCGCGATATTCTTCCAAAATACGATTGACCACAGCTTTGCTGGGCATCGACGCCGTATCAATTGTAAAATCGGCACAGGATAAATAATGCGGCTCACG
>SBAV01000188.1 GCA_005239965.1 Methylobacter tundripaludum | reverse complement strand
TATTTTAAAAAAACAAGCCGGCGGACTTTACGAATTAAACCCTGATTACTTTGCACGCGGCAAATGGCGTGAAATTCGAGAAAGACGAAAAGCGTTTTACACCAAAATTACTTACAGCCCAGACGGTGAGAGAACTGTTAAAACCGATGTTGTTGATTGATTGTAGGACTTTCTTGAAGGCTTGTGTAGCCAACCCTGTGCCTTGTCCGCATCTGTCCAAGGCACGGCCTGCCGCTGCTCCGCAACGCGGCTGTCCGCATCCGATCCCAAGGCTACACCCGATTGTACGGCTCCGCCTGGCCTGGCTGGATGACCTAGGGCAAGCCGGAACCCCAGGTTGTTGCCACGGTTGACAGGCGTGTTCCTGAAGCGGATGGCTGAACGCATGAGCCAGCCGTAGTAGTACCAGGAACCGCCGCGAATAACACGCGGGGCGGCCTCGTCGTCATCGGTGTAGAGAGGGTCAATTACTGGTCCAGCTGATATTTCCTGTCGCCAAACATCCTGACACCATTCCCAAACATTGCCGTGCATTTCGTATAAGCCCCATGGATTAGCAGGCAATGATTTAACAGCAATGGTTTTTTCTCGGTACAACCCTTTTTTGCCATCAGCATACGGATAATTGCCATTGTAATTGACCTGTTCCGGCGTAATGTTCTCCCCAAAGGAAAACGGCGTAGTGGTTCCGGCGCGGCAGGCATATTCCCATTGCGCTTCGCTGGGCAGTTGGGATTGCAAACCTGGGAAATAGCTGTTCAGTTTGCTGATAAACTCCTGGGCATCTTGCCAACTGACCTGTTCCACCGGATTGTTTGGATCGTCCTTAAAATTACTGGGATTATTACCCATGACTGCTTGCCAAAAGGCTTGGGTCACTGTGGTATCGGCCAGCCAAAAACCTTGGCTTAAGGTGACTTGGTGTTGAGTTTCTGAGCCCTCCCATCCTGATATTCCAGCCCATTCCCGTTCCAGTTCATCAGCAGGGCTGCCCATTAAAAATTGGCCGGGTTCTAGCCAGCGGAAGCGTTGGGTTATGCCTAGTAGGGTTAGGTCCGCGTATAGACCGTAGTCATCAAAGCCAATCGAGTTCTCAGTTAATATAGGGTTCGACTTTGCATGATTGAGGTTATCCATAATAAAAGAATGACGATCAAAGTATCCATAGGTAAAACCATAGCCAGCACCAGAACCGTATCCATATCCATAGTTATTGCAAGGTTGCCATTTACTTCGGTTAACGTTAGTACTTAAAATTTCTTCGACCATATGTAAAACAAAATCAAAATCCATATTGGCAAAATTCAGTGTGGCAAACAGACCACCCGAATAGTGGCTTATTTTATAAGCCCAACTTGGCTTATTGACTGGAGCAACCACCAACTTTTCCAAGCCGGTATCAATAGTTAAAGTTTGTCCGTTTAAGGGGCTAAGCGTTATTGTTTTTTCCTTACCCAAGTCCTCCCCTGAAACAGAAAGATTGGATAAAAGAGGCAATAACTGGGAATTGGAATTGCCCACTGTATTTAAAATCAACGCATCGGAAACACTGGTAAATTCGGCTAAAACACTGCCTAGCTGCAAGCCCTGCGTATCCTGGTGGGGTTGACTTACGACAAGGTATTCACCTAATTGCTTTAAAACATATTTTATCGGCGTGGTTTGCTGGCCAATAACGGCTTGTACCAAAGCGGCATCCAGTTCAGCTGGAATTTCCGCACCCGCCCGTAACTGTTGCTGATAGGCCAAACAATACAAAGCACTGGTATAGTTGCGATTGTAATGGTGCGTACTTTGCTTACCCAAACGCTGCAAATGCCGCCTAGCATATTGCGCCATACCTTCCGATGCGCTACTTGCCATAAAACTTCTGGTAAAGCCTTGCATAAACTGTTCGGCTTTTTCCAGGTCGCCTTCTAGCTCTGTGGCCGAAAATTGCAACAATGGCGCAGCATTCAAAACTTCTTCGGCCCACACCCCCTTAAACTGCCTAGCGTGGTGGCGTTGCAACAAGGCCAATATTTGCAGCTGCAACTCGACGGGTTCTTCCTTGAATTTGTTCTGGTATTCCACACGTTTGTCGGGCTGCAAACGGATGGCGGTATAGCCCCATTGCACATCTTCATGCAGCCATGCCGCAGCCTCTATACCACTGTCTGCTTCATGGGCGGGTAAACAGCCTAAAATAGCACGTAACAATTCCGGTTCCACATGCGCCGCTACCGACAGTAAACCTAAAACCCGCTTTACTGCTTGTTGATGGTTTTTTAAATCTATATTGAGTTTTTCCGGCACTAGGCGACTGTGTTTGTTCCACAGAATTTGTCGACTGGCCTTGTGCAAGTCCTCGGTTTGCTGTGCTACGGAAAGCGGTGCCAACACTACCGGCTGTATGTTTTGGTGGTGCAGCTGCCGAATAAAGGCTAGCCACTGCCGTTGGAGTAAGTTGTCTTGTGCTGCCAATTGCCCCAAATCGCTGATGATGAATACCACGCTGTTGCCCTGTAAACGCTGCCAAGGCTGAGGCCGCTGCTTGTCATCAAACCAATCCCAATAACCATCCTGCGGGTTATCGTCAATGACACGGATATCCAGCCCATTGCGGCCATGCTGACGGCTTATCAGTTGGCACAGATTGTGGGCATCTTGCCAAAACGGGCGCAAGCGTTTGTTTAAATCCACTAGCACTATTACACGGCCAGCGGGCACTATACGAGGCTTGCGGGGTAATTTAGCCAATATTTTTAAATTGGCCACTTGCTTAACCAGCTTGGCCACATCCAGTTGTTGTCCGGCGCTGTAGGCTAAATGTTCACGTAGGAAATTGGCCAGTCGCGGTAACGGCAAAATCGGCTGCCAGGGTAGCGGTTCAGCATCGGCAAAGGCTTGTAAATCTTCATCCTGCAATGGTTCCAGGCCTTGCAACCCAGCCAGTGGATTGTTTTGTGTTTCTGGTGTGGCGTAACGTTCGCGTTGGGTGAGGGCGTAGAACAGTTCGGGTGGGCGTTCGGCCAAGATGGGTTTTGGTTCGGGTTTTTCCTTATTTTTGTCAGTAACTAGGCCAACAACATCCGGTCGCTGAATTTTCTCTTCTACTTTAAGCGGCGGTAGCTCATAAGCTAATATGGGTGCAGTCAGGCGCTGCAATTCTTCCTCATCCTTTGAGAATCGGTGCATCCAGCGCAACAAATCACCTCGGCTGGTTTGGCTGGCGGCTGGCATTTAGAACGCCTTTTTCAGCACGAAATTCTGGATTTTTGACAACAATTCTTTTTGGCATGTCTCGCGGTCATCGCCCTGCAATTGTTTGGTCATTTCATCGAGTGCTTTTAACAAGTCAAGATATTCCGCCAAACCTGGCTTGATCTGCCCATGCTTTTCGGCAGTATCACGGTCGTCTTTAAGCTGCTTCAATGCGTCTTCTTTGACAGCTTGGCTGCATTGGCTTTCGGTACAATGCACTGCGGCACGTTTTAAAAACCAGGCGTCCACATCGGTAACGCCCTCTTTATCGGTATCACCGACATTTAAATGCAACACCAAACAACGGCGGACAAAAGCAGGTGGCAATTCGCGTTCATCGTTGGTGGTGATGATAACTAAAGGCGGCTTGTCGGTTTGCTTGCCGATAGTGCTGCCCAGCAACGGCACGTTAAAACCGCCATTGCCCAACACTTCCAGCAGACTATTAGGTAATGAGGGTTCGGCCTTGTCGATTTCATCAATCAACAACACGATGCCGTTTGCCAAATCGCCATCATCCGAAATTTGTGGACAATACACTCTATGTCGACATTCGTTATTATATTGCTTTACGGCACTGTCCCAACCAAATGCCCACCACAACACGCCTGGATTGAGATAATGCCTTGGGTTAAGCAATTCATCTTTGAATCCGGCCTGGGCATCATTTAGTCGAGCTACGGGATCGTAACGCCACAACAAATCCTGGCCTTCGGTGTTGATGTTGATGACTTCGGCAATGAATTTACGGTTAAGTTTGGCCGCCGCCCGCGCCAAATAACTTTTACCAGTACCCGGTTCGCCTTTTACCAACAGTGGCCGCCCAGTTGCCAGCGCCATTTCCAGGGCGTAGGCGGATTTTTCATCCAACAGGTAACTGTCTGCCTGCCAGGAACCGCTGGCTTGGTATTCGATGGTTTCGTTGGGTTGGAAGTTGGTTAGGGCGGTCATGTTGAGTTTCCATATTCTTTCAGCAAGGCAAACATACCTTCAATCTTTGCGCTCAATTCCGCCTCCAGCTCTGCTACTGTTTCGCCATAATGCACAATAGGCATATCCGGTAGACAATTAGGCGCATTCAGCGCAACGTAATAATCTGGGAAATAAAGGGGATTATTAGAACTATTGTCATCACCAAAATTTAGTTCAAACCGATGCAATTTATTGAAAGACTTATTTTGACGCTGTTTGACAACAGTATTTAATCTTCCAATTTCAAACGCATTGCGTGGATCTTTTATAGTTTTTTGTCGAACACTTAAAGATGCAATTTGGACGGCTTCATCCTTGAATTCTTCTACTCCCCAGCCGGTTTCACGTGTAAATACAGAGGTATCCATAGCATATTTACCCCTAATTTCGTCACCCGTATCATCAAAATCGGGATTGGTATCATATAACGCTGCAAGCGAAATCTCTGTTGCCATTTTTGAATAAACTGAAAGTTTAATAATGGCTTGCTTTGCGACTTGGCTTTTAGGTGCCATCAGACTAGCAAACAGACAAAATAATACCCGTATATTTTCGCGTATTTCTTTCGTATTATCTTGCTTCAAGGCATCGGCACTGGCTTGTAATAAAACGTCAAAAAGTGCCATGCAATCTATATCAAAGCCTCCACACAATTTTTCACTGAGGATTTCGGGTGTTACAGGTTTTTGTTTCAATGCCAATTTTGAAACCAATTCTTGAAACAACTTGCTTTCAACTATGCTAATGAGCAGTACCTGAATCTGGCGTTTTTGTTCTGTTAAATATTTCTGATAGGTTTCGGTATTTACCCCCGCCGAATCATCCTTGTTATTCGACGGGGGTATTAGGGGTTTGCAATTTCCTCAATTAATTGTTTTACACCTAAATACAAATCTGAATCTCTATCTTTTGGTTTGCATATTGAAAGATGATCATCATCCATTGGTATTAGATTAACATTTTCAATTCCAGGGTCAGCACTTGTATTATCAACAATTATCCCAATATTTTTAGTTGGTTTTGTTTCAAAATAAACACTTACAGCATTTTCATTTTAAATCAGTTACTAAGTTATATTGAACTTGCACCTGGACAATTTGCCCAATTATCTATTGGTCAACAAATATTTGGAGGCTA
>SBAV01000374.1 GCA_005239965.1 Methylobacter tundripaludum | reverse complement strand
GTTTACGGCACTTACCGAGCATTTTGCACTTTTTGCAATGCGCGCCTTTTGTCCTACGGGTAATAAAACTAAGCCGTCATAACCAACACAAGCCGCTATGTATAACAAAATGGTTCTTTGCCCATCACTTAAGTCACATAATTTACCTAAATCGTTGATATAGAGCTTTATGTAATCAGGCTCATTAGGAACGCTCGTAAAATCTATAACGTTTGTTCTATCGTGGATTACTTCGCCAGTTATAGTGTCTATATGCACCTCTCTTTTTTGTATTTTACTCATTACATCGTCCTTTTTTACTTAAAATTGAGTAAAAAACAGTACTCTGTGAGTAAAAATAAAAACTACAAGCCCCACCGTTATTGACTTACAGGCGAATTTATCTTCTTTTATATTTCGGCACAGACAGCCTGGCATGGCGACAAGAAAACTTGCACAGCTATCCGGCATTAATCGTATGATTATCCAAGTAAGGTAAAATATCTCGGTTATTCCACATTTTCTAATAAACCAACCTACAGCTTAGCGTAAGACTCCATGTGTTTTTTGTGGGCGGCTTCTGCATAGTCTTTTTCGGTTTTATAACCCAATAACTCCCAAGGTTCTTGCGTTTTTTTAGACGTTTTTTTAACCTTGGCCGCAGCGTTCGCCTTTAAGCCAAACGTAAAGGTTAAATGGGTTACGTTGCGTCCGGTTTTGCGTTGTGTCCAGCTTACCGTGTAATCGGAATGGGTGTTGATGTCTTTGACCGCAGGTTCGATGACCCTTGCTTTGAAATTATTCATACGATTATAACTGCTATCTAGCTCAAACTGTTTCCTCAGCCAATCAATTTCAATTTCCCGTTTTCCCGTCGTTTTCCATTGCATCAGCAACTCATACAGGCGAATGGCATAAGTAGAGGTCATGTTACCGACATGTTTTAATTCATATTTTGTAAACCTGTCCTTTAACTCGCTTAAATAGGGAATTATTTGTGCTGAAAAATAAATTGTAATTTTTCCGATTTTTCCTGAAGGCTTAAGTGCGCTTATCCACCTAAACTTTAAGCCATCCCTATCTTGCGAGTTAGAAGTACGATCATAAATGATAACGTACCTATTAAATAATGATTCAGTAACTTCTTGAAGGGCAAGGTAAGCTGTATCTATTGATACATTACACATTACAGAGAAATCTTTTGCAGATATTTCAAAACCTTGTGTAATATCTAATCTTTCCAATGATTTAATATTACCTGTACACAACAATATAACACGTTGTTCATTGAGGGTTAGTTTATAGCTGGCCTCTATTAAGTCGTTTGATTTATATACCACTAGGTTTTTAGGTTTCATTGTCTTGTCTATATTATGCTACATTAATTTTTATTGTAGCATAATATCGAGGATTTGTAGCTTTATTGGCCGAGGATTTGTAGCACAATACCGAGGATTTGTAGCTTTATTTGTCAAATAACGATTAAAAATCAATAAATTAAAAACGCTAAAAATATATAAAAGGGTATAAAAGATTTAAAAAAGCGAATCTTCCAAAAAAATGTGGATAACCTCTAAAATTATTTAACGCAGACATTTTTATAAAGCGTAAATGATGACAAGAAAATGTACGTTACCCTGCAACATTATAATAGTATGATTAACACGGGTGACAGATCAAAAGCTGCCGCCCCGCGTGTTGTGCGCGGCGGTTCCTGGAACAACAACGGCAGGAACATGCGTTCAGCCATCCGTAACAGGAACACGCCTGACAACCGTAACAACAACCGGGGGTTCCGGCTTGCCCTAGCTCAGCATATTAAGGTTGATATGAATGACCAGATCGTCATCCCGTCTTGTTGAAAGGCAAGCAAACAATAAGGCCACCGGTACGCTAGTAATAGGGCGGATGCCTTGTAAACGCCTGCCGGAGGGCCGCTTTTAAAATAATCGCCTATGAAACGTACTGAGTTTTTGGCTTCCATGCCACACCGTAACCACCTATCTCCACCGGTATTCCCATATCCTTGGGCCAGTGATTGGGGCGAAGACCCATACGGTTTATGGCAAGCGTTTACCTACCAAAATGTGCGCCATGCTTTCCGCTGGATACAACCAGGCAGCTTTATGATGGGTTCGCCGGAAAACGAAAAAGGTCGATGGTCAAGCTATGAAGATTTACATCATGTCACAATCAGCCAAGGTTTCTGGTTGGCAGAAACTACGGTAACCCAAGCTTTATGGCGAGCTATCATGGCCGACAATCCTGACCCTAGCGGTTTTAAAGGCGAAAATCGCCCAGTGGAACAGATCAGCTGGCAAGATGCCCACGCTTTTATCGGTAAACTCAACCAATTGCACCCAGAATTGAAAGTCCGTTTGCCGTGGGAAGCCGAATGGGAATATGCCTGCCGAGCCGGAACTCAAACCCCGTTTAATTTTGAGGGTGAATTGACCTTGGACAAGGTCAATTACCGTGGTACCGACATTCCGCACCCCACTAACCAAAATAATTATTTAAACTGTAACGCCACACATTTACATAAGGCTTACAGTGAATACCGACAAAGCATACAAAAG
>SBAV01000395.1 GCA_005239965.1 Methylobacter tundripaludum | reverse complement strand
AGCGTTAGATTAAGCCTCTCAGTGCTTCGAAATCTTTTAGCGCTTTTTCTAATTCTTGCTCAGCTTCTTGTAAAGAGCTTTCTTTTGCGTGTTTTCTAGCTGATTTTAATACATTATTTGCTCTCAAGCGGGCAACGTCCACTCTATCATTAGCGTTAACTTCTTTGCTGGCATCCAGTGCTTCTTTGATAAGAGATGCAAGTTTTTCACCATCTGCGCCGCCTTTTGCAGCCTCAATTGCTGTTTTTATTTTACCCACAACCAAATCAACAGCTTCATGAGGTCCGTATGATATGCGACCATCACTGGCTTCAGCCATTACAGCGGTTGAAAAAGTGCCCATTGATGTTGCAATCAATAAAGCGAGTCCGAATTTTTTTATCATTTTCATATTACAGTCCTAAAGTTGTTGCTATTTGTTATTAATAAGTTTTTTCTTGGGTGGCTAATATATACCAGTTCACATTTTATTCGTATTTTTAAAAATTGCAATCGATCTGTCATCTAGCTGAGCAAAAGCCAATTTTCAAACTAAAATATTCATAAAACCAATTTAGGCGCCCTGAGAATCTACAATATAGATTGTATAGATTAACTATATCGTCACAGTAGATATTGACTTTAATCAATTAAAGGCGTGATACCTAAGGTGACAAAACAAAATCCATTCGTTAGATTCGGGTGTGATTTTAGCATGAAAAAATGAATTAAAACTGAATGTAACAGTAAGAATGCGTGGCAATAACACCGGATTTTTTTTAATCCGATGTTAACCCTTGCTTGCTGTTGTCATTGCGCTTGTCTTAACAGTCGAAAACCAATATCGTTGCTACGGCTCACGGGTAAGCCGCTGAAACGAACTGATGAACGCAGGTTGATGGCGTTACCTACCCAACTGCCGCCACGGTAGACACGGTATTGTCCGGTACTTGGGCCTGTTGGGTCCTTGTCCGGGCTGTTACTGTAGTAGTTTGGATCGTACCAATCCTGCACCCACTCCCAAACATTGCCGTGCATATCATACAACCCCCATTGGTTAGCCTTTTTTTGCGCGACTTCATGGGTATCGCCACCGTAGCCCTTGTCGCCAAACCAGGCGTACTCGTCTAACGAAGAGTTACTGTCACCAAACGAATACAGTGAGGTTGAACCGGCTCTGGCGGCGTATTCCCATTCTGCTTCGCTAGGCAAGCGATAGTTGTTGCCACCTTCTTTGGCATTCAGGCGTTTGATGAATTCCTGCGTATCATCCCAACTGACCCTTTCCACAGGTCGATACTGGCTTTTGAACTTACTGGGATTTTTATCCATAAGTTCTTGCCATTGTTTTTGGGTGACTTCGGTTTCGCCCAAATAAAAAGGCTTTTCAATGCATACCTTGTGGCTGGGCATTTCTGCTTTGCTACTGGCTTTAATTTCTTTAATGGTTCTATCCAGCCCCATTTGAAAACAGCCGGGTTCTATTTTAATAAAACTGATACCCATGAAATTTTTGTGTTCTGCTGCTTGTATGGGTTGTATAACCAGTATGCTTGCCAGTAAACTTAAGCGTATGCTGTTTGACCGTGTTTTAGTTTTTTTTAGTTTCATAAATTCTCCGTAAGTCGTTTTACCAAAAACCATGAGCTTGCACTCATCGCGTTAACATTTGGGTGATGTTGACAACAAATAGAACTTCTGATGTTAATGGTACACTAACTTATGCACATTACAAATGGTGTGCTGCACGTTGCTATGGACAGTCAATACTGTTATAAAAACACCACGATAATCCCCGCTTTTGGAAGACCGAGTGATTAAGTTATGCCACTAAAAAAAATTGTTTTATCCCTACTGCTGCTGGTTATGGCGGCGCAGAATAACGCAGTACAGGCCGAACAAGTGGATGTGAGATCCTTTGTTTCAGGGAGTTACCAACAGATATTAAGCGCTGCGGCTAATCAGCCGTTGATGTTGGTGGTTTGGTCGATAACCTGTTCTTCTTGTTTGAAAGATATGGCTTTGTTAAATAGCCTCCATAAAAGCCATCCTGGTCTTAAAATTGTTATGTTGGCAACGGATGGGGCGGAAGCGGATGCACAAATCCAAAACATATTGCAGAAGAATGAATTGACAACGGTGGAAAACTGGAATTATGCCGATGAAAACACCCAAAAGCTGCAATATGAAATTGACCCGGACTGGTATGGTGAACTTCCCAGAACGTATTTTTTTAATAAGTCCCATCAAAGGGAAGGGGTCAGTGGGGTATTGTCAGAAGCGGATTACCAGGCACATTTTGCGAAAATTATAAAATGATAACTGAGAAATTTAAGCAGTGTGCTGGGGGATTGGCGGTATTGGCTTCTGTCGTCTCAATGCTGAGCGCTTGTTCTAATGGCGCATCTTTAACGCGATTAGGAAGTGCTGTAGATCAGGTTTTAAGTGCAAATGTGTCCAAATCTGTTTTAGGCTTTTCGGAGGCCACTTCATTCGATGTGTACGTTGATGATGACCGTATTCATCTGATCGCTGCCGGTGTGTTGCCAAGCTCTGGCAAGCAGGTGGCGCGTTACGTGCATTCCGACGATGGTGGACAACATTGGTCGGAACCATCCAATGTGCTTAGTCTTAAGTCTGCGTCCATGCTCACTCGGGGCAATGATATTCAATTGGCTGCTACAGGAGACAATT
>SBAV01000094.1 GCA_005239965.1 Methylobacter tundripaludum | reverse complement strand
GGTTGTTAGCCTACCCCCTACGCTTACGCGCCTTGGCTTGCGCTGCTGCTAATCGTTCGGGGTTTTGGGCGTTGTGCCAGTCATCTGAACAGTTCCCGCCATCCTCCCTAGGCTTGCGATTGTTGGAGCAAAACAAGTGCCATTTGTTAGCCTTGGTGAAGGAGTTCCCGCAACATGGGCAAGCGATAACCTGCCCCACTTTAGCCCGTTCAGCCATAGCGTAAACACTTGATTTTTCACTATTCGCGCTTTCCCCTACAGGTAACTGTAATACAGGTAACTGTAAGGGGTCTAACGCGCCTGAATCCTTGCCGTTTTCACCTTGCGGGGTAGGGTGCTTACGATCAACACGCGGTATGACGTGGTAATCATTTTCGGTCTTCCCTTTGCCCGTTGGGTACAGGATTGTCTGTGGATATTTGCGGCGGTTTTCAGCGTCAAGGCTTGCGGTAGTTTGCGCGGTTTGCCCATGACGCATAAACCCGAATACCTTTTCTTGTGGAGCAGGTAGGGGCTTATCCTCTTGCTGCCATTTGAAAAGGTTGGTGGCTGGACTGCCAAACCCTATTTTTGTATCTTCATACGGCTTGCCTTTCGTCGTGATTTTGAAAGCAGGGTTATCGCCCAACTTGTCGCCCCCATTGGGTAAGCCGTCCTTAAAGTCGCTGATAGCGCCACTTTCGCGCAATTCCTGCATATCTAACACCTTGTCATCCTTGAAATCATCGGGCGAATAGGTTTTACCCACAAGGTTAAAATATTCGGTCTTCAAGTTCTGTAAGTGGCGATTCAAACCGTTACGCTGCATCAAGTTATTACGCTCTGAATACACCGTTGAAAGGTGGATTAGATCAAAGAATAAACTGCTGATGATAACGATAATGAAAGTACCAGCGGCAAGGGATGTATTAAACCACCCTGAGAATGCTTTCGCGGCTGGCAAGGCGTGGCTATCGCGTTCTTTATCGAGTGCTGCCTGTTTCGCTGTAATTGCCTGAACGTTTGCATCCCCAACGGCTTTACGATCTAACGCGGCTTGCTCTTTCAGGGAATTAACCCCCGCTTGTGAGTTTAAGCAATCCTTTACTTTACCCTCTGATAGTTTGCGCTGGCATGACACTAACTTGAATTCAGCATTTGCTAAAGCCGTGTTAGAACCTGCGGTAATAGTCACGCCTGAATTGATGATGCTATTACCAGACTTGCTATTTTCCACGGCATGAAACGCTTTTTCTTGCAGGTTGGAGCTTGAAGAAATGGCTTCATACCAGATACCCGTAAGGATTGCCAAGGCGATTAGGGCGCGGATGATGAACACCCTAATGTCAGGCGCTCTTGCCATCGCCTGAAAGTTGCTGTGTTTCGCCAGTGCTAACCCGATAGGGGTTGATACGACTAGCGCAATGGTGAACACCAAACCAGCAATTCCCGCTATCCGCCCGGAATCCGAGTTTCACTAGCTTGCGACCGCTTTGATTTTTGCAGGTACAAGCACCCATCTCAAGCCCTGAAAGCCTGTCCACATACCGCCCGACCTTGCACAACCCAACACCCTGTTGGAAAAACCCAGTGTACCCTCATGCCCCGTATTCATCCGCTGCGGTATCCTTTTGGTGTCAGGTCGGCACGTTCGTAACCCCAAATGATGGCGGCATAGAAGGACTCCCAATCGCCAATGAGATGCTCACGGAACATCCCGCGCATCTTTTCCCATAACGCGGTGCGGCTATGGAAACGGGCGCGTGCGGCTTGGAAGTACTGGCAGCAAGCTTCCTGTATCTGGTCGAGGAGGAAGGCCAACATCATCAGGGTGGCGAACACCGTGGAGAGGTGTTTCTTGCCATGACCATAATTATGTTCGAGGTTGTAACCGAGGTTTTTAAGGGTGTTAAAGGTTTCGTTCTCCACTTTCCATCGGGAACGGCCTGCGCGTACCACATCCGCCACGTTGTCGGCGGTGAGGGGGATGTCAGTCACGCAGTCATAGATAAAGGTTGTACCGTCGGGGCGTTCCTCCCAATAGTCGATATAGTTGACCCGCACATCCTTGTTGTCATGGTTGAGCGGGATGTTGTTGACATAACGGTAGCCACAGGGCAAGCCCTTGGCAGTCTTGTCTGACAGTTCCTGGGTGCTGCCATCCTGCAAGCCAGCCACCACAGTTTTCAGCAACAGGCTGTCGCTGCGGGCTTTGGCAGTGATGATGAAACTGTAACCCTGTGATTTCAATAGGCGAATGTGCGGCCCATTACAGGACAGCGCATCTTGCAGCAGGATCATATCCAAACGTGGGAAGTCTTGGCGCAACTGGGGGATGAGCCGTTTCGAGGCATTGTGTTCGCAATCATTTTTCTTGCTGCCATCCTGTTGGGTGATGGCCTCCGGGAAAAAGGGCAATACGGTATTCTTGTCAGGGTGGACAAGAACAGCCGCCAGCAGTTGGTGGTAATACTCCTCGCGTCCGTCCTTGTGTGTCTTAATGCAACAGTCCGGGCAACAGACAGCCCCGGAACTGAAAATACCCGTGCCATCAGCACTGACAAGGTATTTCCCCAGAAAACGGTAGCCTTCCAGTATGCCTTGCCGTTGCAGTTCCTGATGGAGGCTGCGGAACACCGGGCGCAGGCGCTGCGGTTTCACCCCGTCCAATACCGTGCGCATTTGGCTGTCGCAAGGGGCATCACTGATGCCAAACAAGGTTCGCAGGTTGTGCCTCCGTGCCTTGTCCCCACGCTGCTTGTCGAACTGCAACAGCGAACCGTCTTTCAGCGAAAATAGCGCCAATCCTGACATCAGCACATCCACCAAAGGATAGTCGGCCTTGGTTTTGCGGTGGTCAGTGACTTCGCTGAAGCAGCCGCGCACACGTTCCAGCAATCCGGGGGCTGAGAGGGTCTTGCGTAGCTTCAGGCTATCATGCGGCGGGAGAGAAGGTGGCTTTGTTGGCATTCCGTTGCACAGTTACTCGTTTTACAAGGGCATGATTATACAGGTATTTTAAGGGCGGCGGGAATTGCTGACACCAAACCGTTCACGTTGGTTGCATTTCCGAAAACGTAATCCTGAAATGCCCAAACGCTAACGCCTGCAAATATTACAGAGGTAAAGCTGTAATAAATTAACGTGGTAGCAATCGTTAGAAACTTCTGTGCAGCTTTGGTTAATCTGAAAGCGTCTTCATTGTCTTGAATTTCCGCCAGTGTGTTTTTAATTTCCGCGTGTACGGAATAGCCTTTATTGGTGACATAACATTAACCCCTTAACCTAAGTTCGCCAGTAGCAGCAATGCCGCTATCTGAAAAAAGCGCATTCCTGACAGTGCAGGCGTTACAGCCATAGCAAGGCAAATGCCTATTGAAGCCGTTACGTGTACCAGTGCGGGAATGCTTGCTAGTGCGTTGCTTTGGTCAAAGTCATGCACCAACGCCACCACGTAAAAGCCCATGATGGATAGGGCTAGAACGTTGGTTGTCCACTTGAAAACATCCTGATAGCTGATGTTGTTCAGTAGATCGGTAAGGCGCGAACGTAGCGGGGTAGGGTGAATGCCAGCATTTTCAGGCATGGCGGAATGGTTGGCGCGTATGTTGTCGATATGCGCCTGTTCTGCCGTGTTCAGTAGTGGGTTTTTCAT
>SBAV01000210.1 GCA_005239965.1 Methylobacter tundripaludum | reverse complement strand
CTTTTGTATGCTTTGTCGGTATTCACTGTAAGCCTTATGTAAATGTGTGGCGTTACAGTTTAAATAATTATTTTGGTTAGTGGGGTGCGGAATGTCGGTTCCAGTCAACGGGTATACCCGTATGTGTCGGCATGGCACCGACCAAGACACTGGCCAAACTGGCCAACTTTGCCGCCAAGAAATGGCAGCAAACCGGCGGTGTGGTGGATTTGTCAGACCCTGTACGCCGGGAAAAGCTGATGAAAATTGTCCCCGTGGGTGAAGTGTGGGGTATTGGGTCACGTACCACTGCTAAATTGAACCAATTGGGTATCCACACGGCGTGGGACTTGGCCAGACAGCCCAACAAACGTATGCTCAGCCGGGTGTGATTAAAAGTGCGGGGAATCTCATGCAGCCGCTGCGATTGGCAAATTACGCCAATAGTTTTCCCAGTCACCGTTAGCTCTTACAACGCGTAGTGCTAACATTGGCTCAATATTGGCCGCTTTCCACCAAGCACCCGGTAATTTTAACCGTTGCTGAATGACATAACGGTGGGCGCTTTCGATCTCGCCTGAACCAATGGGCAGGCCTTTTTCTATCGCGCCTTTGTAATCCAGTTGTTCAGTACGATTGCTTAGATAACGATGGCAAGCGCGGACTGGGGCCTTGTCATTTTCAATATCATCAGCCTCCAAATAATCGGTTAAGTTTTCGATAACAATCGCAAAATCATTGTTTTTTAACAGACTCTTCTGCGTCACCACCCAGACGTGGGGCGCGTTCGGCAAACACGTTTTTGAGGCGGCAGCCAAGTAGTCGCAGACATGGAAAAAATCCACAAGATAGCCTGCCTGACGGCCAAACTTGGCGGTAATTTGATCCGCGATCCAAAACGCACCGTCACCTACACCATGCACATGGGTTTGTGTCCCAAAGCCTGCGGCTACTGCACAGTTCAGTAACGATTGACCGGCATCATTTACACTACCACCAAAGGTGGCATCGAACTTAGGTGTTACGCTGCCTGCTTCGTGAACCAGGGCTAATCGCGCCTCTTGCCAATGCAGCTTTTTTCCTTTCCGCTTATCGTCTACATCAAGGCTGGCCGTGACAATCGGTAACATACAGCCGTCTATCTCAGCAATTTGCTGTAGGCAACCCAACGTTGTTGACGGCAATGCCGCTATTTCACGTTGCTGATGCATTTGTTGGCCATGATATTCAGTAATCTTACGGATAGTACTGACTGGCATTTCTATACCATAATGTTCGAGTAATTTTTTATCAACTTGGCCAAACGCATGGTCGGCACCAAAGTCTGTCATGGCTCGTTGCAACGGCATTGAGCAGCAACGCGCGGTAATATCTGCCGACGTGAGGAATGGCCTAATCTGCTGGCCAGCGCAACGAAACAAAGATTCTATGACCGAAACTACTCCGAAGGTCGTATGCCAGTTGACTTTTTTTTACCATTTCCATGAGACTCAGGGTGTTGTTTGCGTAATTCTTCTGTTGATTTCAGAACCGCTTTATCAGCCCAGCAATGCAGGGCATCGTTACCCATTTTGCGTAATTCTTCAATGATGTAGCGTTCGGCATCATCAGCCCTTGTGCTGTCGCCAGCTACGTTTTCGATGACATTCAGCAACGCCTCTGTTCGCTCACGTAATTTCGGATGTTGGTTAAGGCGCTGGATGAAAAGCTGATCTTCGTTTGTGTTCATAGGTTTTGTCAAAACAAATAACGGTATTCTACAGAATCCCCGCACTTTTAATCACACCCCTTCAGTCAGGTTATGTGCGCCCAATGCTTGCAAAATGGCAACAATGTGCAGTTTTACGGTGCCTTCTGTTACACCCAGTGCTCTGGCTATGGACTTGTTGGGCAACCCTTGCGCCACCAGTTGCAAAACTTCATGCTGGCGGATGGTTAAGATACCCGGTTCACTTTTAGCGGTTGTATGGGTAGGCCTGCTGTTGGCTTGCAAATAGCATGGAAAATAAACATCACCCGCCAGAATAACCCGAAGGGCCGCCAGCATTTGATGGCTGCTGTGTGTTTTTGGGATATAACCAACTGCACCGTTATCCTGCGCCTGCCTAATGTGTTGACAGGTTTCAGAGCCAGACAGCACCACAATAGAGACTGTCGGTGCCAATTTGCGTAAATCCGGTAAAGCGGACAGCCCGTCCACACCCGGTAAATCAATGTCCAGTAACATCAGGTCAAGATTGCGGGTGTTGGCTATCCTGTAGGTGGCTTCCTCAACATTAGCGGCCTCATGCACTACCACCAGCGGGGTAAGTTGGTTCAGTACATGCACCAGGGCTTCCCTGAACAGGGCATGGTCATCTACCAGTAGAATATGCATAAAGTTAAGCCTTACATTTAGGGCATCAACATAAGCTCTAAGACCAAAAAATTAACGGTACGGCAAAATTTGCCAGAGTTTATATGATAAAGTTTTTTGTAAAGTAAAGCTGTGAACTATTCACACTTTCAGCAGGGTTTACATGATCCAGTAAATGAGGTGCGCAATGGAAATACATCAAAGCCAAACCCAACACCAACATGTATGG
>SBAV01000242.1 GCA_005239965.1 Methylobacter tundripaludum | reverse complement strand
GTAATAACTGATGGCTTGATAATCAATGGGATCAAACTTAACAAAAGCCCATTCAGGCGCTTTCATAGTTTGCCAGTGCCGAAACGCTTTCAGGCGGTATTCCAGCATAAAATCCGGCTCATTCTTGACCTTGGACAGCTTATGGATAACCTCTTCTGTCAAGCCAGGCGGAAAGGTGTCGGTTTCCAGTACGGTCACAAAACCTTGTTTATATTCCTTACTGATCAGATTGTTGATTTCTTGTGCACTTGCTGACATACAAAACTCTCTTTAAATAACAGATAACCCATGCAAACATGCGGAATTATCTTTAATGGCTACCGGTATAAACTGGCGACGGAGATATAAATTTCTTTGGCTACAACGGCAGATCGGGTCATATCCTCCAACGTCACCGATTCTAAAGCCCCCTGTATGGTTTGGTTAATCAAACTCCAGTTGCTGCGTATTTCACAACCAGATGCCTGTTCACAGCCCTCGTTAGAAATGCTGCACTCGGTTAAGGCGATTGGCCCTTCCATTGCAGCGATAACAGCTGCAACGCTGATCCTTTCCGGTTCTCGCGCCAACACATAGCCACCCTTGGCACCACGCGTGGAACTCAAAATTTTGGCATTCAGCAACAGCTTCAGAATTTTACTGACCGTAGGTAAAGCAATACCTGTTGCCGTAGAGATTTCCACTGCCGCCTGAACCTGTGCATTATCTTTAGCCATAGCGCTTAGAATGACTATGGCATAGTCAGTTAACTTACTTATCCGTAACATACCCTGCCTCTGATTAATGCGTACTATTTTAGTACTATTTAAATTCATGGTAAAGTGATCTTTATTAATCGATGCAGCTTATTCCTTTCCATCCGAAATGGAACATCAGAGGCATAGATGACTCCAAATTGCATAATTGTTATTTAAGAACGCAACAGACATCCATGAGTTCAACACAAAAACTATTTGATCTGAATCAGTTATATTTTGACAATCGTTTCATCCGCGAATTGCCCGCCGATCCAGAAACCACCAACACACGCCGCCAAGTTATCGGCGCCTGTTATTCGCGTGTTCTACCTACGCCTGTTAGCAAGCCGCAAAAAATCGCTTACAGCCGGGAAGTCGCTGAATTACTGGATTTATCAGATAAAGTCTGTGAATCCGAACAGTTCGCCCAAGTATTCGCCGGCAACCAACTCACCGCTGGCATGGAAGCTTATGCCACCTGCTACGGCGGCCACCAGTTTGGCAACTGGGCTGGACAATTGGGAGATGGCCGCGCCATTAACTTAGGGGAAATTATCAATCAACGAGGAGAACGCTGGGCGTTACAACTCAAAGGAGCTGGACTTACCCCCTATTCTCGCCATGCCGATGGCTTGGCCGTGCTACGTTCATCAATCCGGGAATTTTTATGCAGCGAGGCCATGTACCATCTGGGTATACCCACCACACGTGCATTGAGCTTGATATTAACCGGTGAAACCGTGATACGCGATATGTTTTATAACGGTAATTCTCAACCCGAACCCGGTGCCATTGTTTGCCGCGTTGCCCCATCGTTTACCCGTTTTGGCCACTTCCAGATATGTACTGCACAGCAGAATATTGCCTTACTGAAGCAACTGGCCGATTACACGATACGCACCGACTTTCCGCACCTCGACATTAACGCACCGAACGTTTACAGCCAGTGGTTTAACGAAATCTGCCGCAGAACCGCCGAGATGATCGTACATTGGCAGCGTGTCGGTTTCGTACACGGCGTTATGAATACCGATAATATGTCCATATTGGGGCTGACCATAGATTATGGCCCTTACGGTTGGCTGGAAAATTATGATCCAGATTGGACACCCAACACAACAGATGCTGTAGACCGCCGTTACCGTTTTGGCAATCAGCCCCAAATCGCCTTCTGGAACCTTGTACAACTGGCCAACGCCCTCTATCCGCTTATTGAAGACGCCGAACCGCTACAAGAAGGGCTAAGCCTTTACGTAAGGACTTTCGAACAAGGTTGGCAAGCGATGATGGCAAGTAAACTCGGCCTTGCAAACTACCAAGCCGATACCGACGATGATCTTAGCGCCGATTTGCTCAAGCTCTTGCAACAGGTTGAAACCGATATGACGGTGTTTTTCCGTCAGCTTGCCCACATAAAAACCGATGTGGCTTCCTTGAGCAAATCCGACGATGAGCTATTAACACCACTCTTGCCCAGTTACTACGTACCAGAACAATTAACACACGCCTATACAACTCAGATGGGGGCATGGCTACATCGCTACATGCAGCGAACACAAAACAATCCGTATGATGATAACGCCCGCAGCCTAGCTATGAACGCCGTTAATCCAAAATACGTGCTAAGAAATTACCTGGCGCAACTGGCTATCGACAAAGCCGGACAAGGTGATTTTTCTATGGTTGAAGAGTTATTGGAATTGCTGTGCCGCCCTTATGATGAGCAACCGGAACGTGAAACTTTTGCTGCCAAACGACCGGATTGGGCGCGGCAACGTGCGGGTTGTTCGATGTTGTCGTGTAGCTCTTGATAAATCACCCATTTTCCTTTTTTAAAGGCTTAGCCCGTGAGCGATAGCGGATTGCCATCGGCAAATCTTACGGGTTGCGAATTAGCAAAACAAACCATTGGCCAGCCCAGTATAATCTGATGTAACCAAACTCTATTAAAGAGTACAAAACGATGAATATTGATTATCACAACATAATTACCATTGAACCTGGCAAACGCAGCAACAAACCCTGTATTAGAGGTTTGCGGATTACTGTTTATGATGTGCTTTCCTGGCTAGCCAATGGCATGAGCCGCGCGGAAATTGTTGACGATTTCCCCGAATTAACGGATGACGATATTACTGCTTGTTTGCAATTTGCGGCTGATAGGGAGCGCCAATCTGTAACCATCAAAACCTTATGAAGTTGCTTTGATAAGAACTTGTCACGCCGGATTGCGCCCTTTATCCAGAACAGCTACCTGGTTCAACGCAGGTGGCCTTAATTGGCTTGGAGCGTGTCAATGATTGTGTTATTCGCCAGAATGCCATTGATAACTATTATGTTATCGCTACCCAAG
>SBAV01000246.1 GCA_005239965.1 Methylobacter tundripaludum | reverse complement strand
TATAAATCTAATTTTTCTTTTTCCATTGGGAAATAATACACATTTTTTAGTGGCGGGTGCGTAACATCAGTAATTAAGATACTCGAAATTCAGCCTAATCTATTTGGCGCTAATTGCGCTGAATTTTTAGCTGGCTATATGGCTAAGGGTTTCGAAGATAACGTTACTCAAGCCGTAGACATGATTGCTAATGGCGCAACTGAACAAAAAGCAATGTTTTGGTTAAAAAACCAATGTGGATTGCCAATCAAGAGAGCTTCGGCAAAGAAAAAAGTTGATTTATTTTTTAAGCAGAAGCATTTTGGTGATGCTTATATAGAAAAAAATAAAGTGATTATTCAGTGTAATTCTGATTCTAAACCGTCAGAAATCCTTAAGAATATTCATGAATATTTTTCTGAAAAATCATAAATAATCAATTTAAAACATTGGCTTATGAAAAAGTACCTAATAGGTACTTTTGTTTTTAATGAAATTATTTCGTTATATAATGATTTATTTTTGAACATCCTTTTAGAAAAATACTGGGATAGTTGAGTAATTACCTCCTCATAAGTGTTGTTATCCTATAGCAACATTGCCCAAGTGACATCGCAAATGAAACGTCGCATATCCTCAATTTTTAAGCAGCATCTTAAATTTTCGACTTATAAGCAGTTGGAAGTTAATGTTGATTAGAAAACCATCATAATATTTTCTGAAAATTAATACATGGCACATTCACTATTAAGTGAATTGAAGATTGTTTCACGGGTTAATTACGATCAGGAGTATCCGTAAAATGTTCAAACGCCTCATACCGTGCATCGGCCTCGGCATGGACGTACTGCGAGGTGGTGCTGATGCTGGCATGCCCCAGGTTGTCGCGCACCATCACCAGGGGGATGTTCTGCGCCACCGCCACCGAGCCGTGGGTGTGGCGCAGCCAGTGGGCGCTGGCGGTCGCCAGTCGGGCCGCCGCCTCCGGATCTTCTTTTTCACAGTGCTGCGCCAGGTCAGTAAAAAATCCTTTCAGCGCTTTGTGCACGGCCAGGGGCGTGACGGCCTTGGCGTTGTCACGCAGATCCGGGAGCAGTGGCGTTTCCGGTGGCTGCCGGCACAGCTCCCGCCCGGTTAAATCCTGGTAAAGCCCGGTCAGTAACGTCAACAGGGCGGGCGGCAGCGGCACCCGGCGCAGCTTTTGCCCCTTGCCCAGCACGGACAGCCAGGTTTGTAGCTGTCCCTGCCGTTCCAACGTCACCACGTCGCCCACGGTGGCCTGGGCCAGCTCAGACAACCGTAAACCGGTGGTATAGGCCAGTTGTAAAATAAACCGGGTGCGCAGTGCTTTGCGCCGGGCCGGGCCGGATGTTTCCTGCACGGCGCGTTCGGCTCCGGCGGTGATCAGGTCCCATTGCACGGGACTGAAGGCGCGGTGCACCGCCAGCGTGCCCTGGCCGGTGGGTGATTTTAACCGGGGTAGCGCTGCCAGTGGGTTGTGCCGCCAGTAATATTGTTGCACTAAAAAATCAAACAGCCCGTACAGGAGAGTTTCGGCATGGCGGATGCTGCGGGGTGATAACGGGCCTGTGAAGGGTTCCCGGTCCGGATGCCGCTTGTGCTGGGACGGCCCCACCCAGTCGGTGGCGGGTTGCGGGTCGTGCAGGAAGATTCGGTAGGCCGCCATGTCTGTGGTGTCCAGGGACGACAAGGCTTTGTGTTGGACCAGAATAGCCCACAGCAGCAGGCGTTCGGCCTCACGCCGGTAGTTACGGTGGGTGTGGCTGGCCGGGTCGTATAGGGACAGCCAAGCTTCAATGGCCGCCAGATCGTGTGCCAGCGGGATGAAGGGATCTTCGGGGCTGCGGTTGCGCCCCTGGCTGCCGTCCAGGTGCGCAGGGAGCAGGAAGCGCTCCAGCGGCACCAGTCCGGTTTCATGACGCAGTACCGGGACAAGCGGTTGGTGGGTGAGCCTGCCCGGGAAGAGGGCTTCCAGCGTTTTTTCAATGTGCCGGGCATTGAGGCGGCCGAGTCCCGGCAGTGCCTGCCACCAACTGGCACCCTGGTTTTGGTAGGTGCTGATGATATCACTGACGGTGTGCAGGCCGAGGGCGGACAGTGGGCTGGTCATGGTGGGCGGTAGCCAATACTGGATAGGGTGCTGCAGGTCAGGGTCGATGTCGCCCAGTTGGGTGAGCTTGTCCAGGCCGGCCAGGGCATGGCGTTCCCAACTGGTTTGGGGTTGTCGTTTCAGCCAAAGGTCGGGGAGGGGCTGTTGCAGGCGTACGGCCTTCAGATACAGCTGTTGGCGCAGGGCCGTCAGCCGGGCCAACACGGCGGGGGTAATGGAGTAGGGCAGGGCAGCCAGGGGGATGCCGCGGATCCAGGTGCGCAGGAGGGCGAGGTCATCGGGGGTGTAGGCCATGAGGAATCTGTAAATTGACACAATTAATGAAAAGCGTAGTATTGATTTAAAAGTGTTTTTTCATTAATTGTGTCACCGTAATGTTGAAAAATGACACGATTAATGAAAAATTTTTATAAAAATGACATAAATAATGAAAAATCCTTACTCAAAAATGAGAAAAATTAAACCACGTCCTTAGGACGTGGAGAGGATCGAACGGCTCTGCCTGAAGATAATTGAAATCTACTCATGCATTCTAGCCATTGACTTATCCTGATTTGAGTTGGTTTTCCTGAGGGGTTGACCGTTTTTTTCATTAATTCTGTCCGGGCTTTTTCATCAATGGGCTGCCGTTTTCATTCATGGTGTCAACTTACAGAATCCATCGTAAAACAGTGGGATACCTAAAGTATAGCATCCCTTTTTACTCCCTGCCGCCCAGTTAAGATAATAACTGATGTTACGCAGTCCGTAATTTTTGTAATTCAGCATAGGCTATCTGGTTTG
>SBAV01000109.1 GCA_005239965.1 Methylobacter tundripaludum | reverse complement strand
TGATTGTACAGCGCGATACAGAATCAAATACGGTATATATACGCCAGGTGCCGGTAAAATCAGCTCGGATACAAGGGCCAGCAAGGCTGATGGTGGGCAATGCAGTTAGAACGAGGGTAGCCAATAAAGCGGTTAATTTCATGTTATTCCTCTATTTCAAAGTGATAAAACCAAACACAGCGTATCTGTAAAAAAGTATAGTACTTACGCTATGTTCGACTTTTCTAATTCATTGATTTTAATTGCACCAAAATTTGGGTTTCAACTTTCTCCAAATTTGGCATCTAATCAAATCAATGTGATACAGAAAAAAGTCGAACATCACGTAAAATTGTAATGTAATTCATACGCCCACCAAATCATGCTAGAATCTTTTCTACAAAAATGTAGAAAAAAGGATAAGCCATGTCCGCAACACAAATTTCAGCCTATATTTCCAATGAAACTAAAGCCTTGGTAGAAAACTATTCCAAAAAAAGCGGCGTTAAAAAGGGATTTTTAATTGAAGAGGCCTTGTTGCACCATTTACAGGCCTTAAAAGAATTGCCCACCGATATCATCATACCGGCAAAACTAACACTGACTGAAAAAAGCATGGGGCAGGTTATTGATGCATTGGAAAATCCACCCAAACCCACAAAAGCCCTTAAAACACTGATGCGTGATGACTGAATGGGAATTCCAATTTAGGGCGTTACAGGCTGATGATGACCGAAAAAACTTTTGTTGCGGTTCCATTGAATTAGATCGGTTTTTTCGGCACTATGCCGGGCAAAATCAATTCCGCCATCATATTGGCGTCACGTATGTGCTGGCCAACAAAAGCAAAATTGTTGGCTTCGTCACGGTATCCGCTGGTGAAATGGTTGCAGAAGAACTGCCCGCCGATGCCCGCTGCCGTTTACCGGAATACCCGTTGCCCATTATGCGTATTGCACGGTTGGCCATTGACACGCAATTTCAAGGCTTGGGGTTGGGTAAAAAACTGTTACGTGCCAGTTTTCAATTGGCCTTGGAAATGAAATCCCGTTACGGTTGCGTAGGTGTTGTGGTGGATGCCAAACCGGAAAGCCTGGCGTTCTATGAAAAAATCGGTTTTATACCTTTACAGATTATTGCGGGTGGATTAGGCGATAGGCCAGAACCGCAACCCTTGTTTTTGGCTATTAAGACCATTGAGTTAACCATTAAATCCTGAAATTCTGAAACGCTGTTTTTGGTAGCGTGCTAAGGCTCGTGTGCTTTTGCCGGAAGGCGTTGTATTCAATAATCAAACTGATTACAATCGATTTACTTTAATTAATGACAGAGATTGCTATGAGTACACGAGTTGTGACTGCACACATACCTATCGAGCTTGCGGAGCAGGTGGATTCTTTCGCAGCACGGTTGGATCGACCAAAAGGTTGGATTATTCGACAAGCGCTGGCTTCCTGGGTGGAACTGGAAACTAAACGTTATCAGATGACATTGGAAGGTTTAGCTGATGTTGATGCCGATTTTGTAGTTAGCCATGAATCTGTAGCGGCTTGGGCTAAAAATTTAGATCAGTCTGTTTAACGTATGCGGCTTCAATGGACAAGCAGTGCTAACCGAGATTTGATCCGGTTGTATGATTTTCTCAATGCCGTTAATTTCCATGCTGCGGCTAAAGTTGTCCAGCAATTGGTTATGGCAGCAGAACGGTTGTTAACCCATCCCCAGTTAGGCGAACGCCTTACCGAATTTTCTCCACGCCATGTCAGGCGATTAATCATTAATGATTATGAGTTGCGGTATGAATTAACGGAAACGACCATTACGGTTTTACGGCTTTGGCATTGTCGGGAAGACCGAGAATGATATTCATTTGAAATTTTCGAGAGTAAATAACATGGTGGATGGACTTAATAAAATTAGTAATTGTGATAATGCTGAACGAAAAGCGGATGTTATTTTTATCCATGGACTTGGTGGAGATGCCTATGGCACTTGGCAAAAAGATGATAAAGATGAAAACTGTTGGCCTAAATGGTTAGGTGAAGAATTGCCTTATATTGGGGTTTGGTCTTTACAATATTCAGCAAGCCCTACAGCTTGGAAAGGTACGACTATGCCAATATATTGGAGATCGGGCAATGTTTTGGAAAAAATGAAAGTTAGGCAATTTGGCGTACGCCCAATTATTTTTATTTGTCACAGTTTAGGCGGTCTTTTGGCGAAACAGATATTACGCGCGGCTTATGATTCTACTGATAATAAATACAAACAGATAGCCGAAAAAACTTGTGGTATTGTGTTTATAGCGACACCACATTCTGGATCAGATCATGCTAAATGGTTGCAATATCTAAAACTTTTTTCAAGACCTACAGAGACAATTGAAGAGCTTGATGCTGATAATCCAAGATTAATGGAGTTGAATAGTTGGTTTAAAAAACATGAAAATACTAAAAAAATTAAATTACAGCGCTTTCAATTCATGATAGTTAATAAGAAAACTCAGCCGCATGGTTGAAATAATTTTTTGCATTGCGAAACGTTATTATCT
>SBAV01000266.1 GCA_005239965.1 Methylobacter tundripaludum | reverse complement strand
TTTGCTTCATAGTGGTCACTGCGCTTCGCCTACTATTTAGTGCGGTAAACTTCCCGCCGGTTGCCGATTTTTACCACCAGGATATGCAAGATGCCGTCTTGGATTTCGCAAATTATCCGGTAATCGCCTACTTGGTAACGCCAAAGCCCACCGAATGGCCCAGTCAACGCCTTGCCTACACTACGCGGGTCATCAAGATTCGCCAAGCGCTGTCTTAAGAATTTGGTAATGCGCCGTGCCTCAACTTTATCGATTTTTGATAATTGTTTGGCTGCCGTTTCGGTCAATTCAATCCGATAAGCCAAGCGCCTTCTCCACTTCATCCAGCGAATAAACCCGCTCTTGGCCTTTGCGGACGCGCTCCAGTACAGCGGTGGCCAAGTAGTAGTCCTCCATGTCCTCAAGTCCAGAACTTATGATTTCACGCAGATAAAAGGCTTTTGTGCGGCCAGTTTCACTGGCGAGGTGGTTAAGCCGTTGTTCAATTTCAGGTTCAAGTCGAATCGATGTAGCCATCAATAGCACCAATTAAGATTAATGGGAGAATACATGTATTTATTGTATTACATTATCTTAATGCCTGCAAAAACAGTGGTTGTTTACAAGGTGTACTTAGGCGCTTGTTTGGTTTCTTCGTTTTGCCGGTCAACAATGCTGCGCTGGCGCTCATCTTCCCAAATGTCGGTTCCTTGCTCATGGGTGATTTGTTTGTTGTCGATCATCTGGCAAAGACCGGTACGCAAACCGGCCAGTTTTAGGATGATGGGGTCTTTGGGAAAGTCGGTTATTTTTTTGTCCCAATCCTGGTTAATGCTGGGATTGTGGCAATAGTCTATGCCCTGGATTTCTTCGGCATTGATGGCGGTGGTTAAACACAACAACAGCAGCATGAAAATTAATTTGGATTTCACTTATGCCTCCTGAGAAAATTGTTAACACAGATCGATTAGCCCGATTGGACAGTAAACTTATTTTTCTTGATATTATATCAAATAATACGACATGGAATAGTATCATACAAAATGATACTAAATGGTATGATATGAAATGGTATTATTTTTGGTGCGTTGTCCGTACCGATGTTAGTCGGGATTTGCAGGGTGGCTCAGGAGATGATATGAAATAGCGCCACTTCATACTATTTCATATCATATTATACGTAGCTATTGGGTTAGGTCTTCGATTTTCTTGTCGATAGCGTCTTGTATGACGTGCAGGCAAAACTTTTGCATACTGTCCGGCGTGTTGTCGGCAATGTATTTAAGTTTCAAAAGATAAGGTTCAGGGAGGCGGAGGTTATAGACTTTTAAAACGTCGTCCCTTATGCCTGGTTCTTGCCAAGGATAGATTGTTGATGTTTTGTTGGCAGGGAGGGCGGTTGCGGATTTTGTTTCGGCACCAGCAATAAAGGCTTCCATGTTTTGGATTTTACCGCCGGCTCCTGGCAATTGGCTTTTAAGTTTACTCATTGGTAAATACCTCCTGATATAAGGCTTCCATTTCTTCGGTGGCTTTGGGGTCTTTCGGCTTTAGCTCGCTAACACCTAATCCACCACTTGCCGCTTTTCGGTAGGCGATGCGGTCTTTGATGCCCGTGCTTGCCAATTTTAGGCTTGAGAAGTCATTTAAAATTTCGATGGTGTCGTCGGACTCATGAACGGATGGATTGGTTGATGAACGACTGATGACGACCCAGGCTTCCAAGTCAGTATTAAATCCCTTGGCCGTCGTCACCAAGGTTTCCATTTGGTTTAAAGTCCAGATATCAAATTGTGATGGTTGAATGGGGATATAGGCTTTGTTGGCCACCACCATCGCTGATCGCAATTCAACGGAATCTCGGCCACCGGCATCGATGATGATGTCTTGGTAGCGTTTGGCCAAATCTTTCACTTCTGCTTGCAAGCCTTTACCGAATTTTTGTACACAGGCAACGCGAGGCATAATATTGAGTTCATCACGGCTTTGTGCCCAATAATTCGCGCTGCCTTGCGGGTCTGTATCAATCAACAAAACATCACGACCGGCCAATGCACGCATAGCGGCAAGGTTGGTTGCTATCGTTGTTTTGCCTGTGCCGCCTTTTTCGCCGCCAATTAGAATAATCATGCCATCTCATCTCATTTTATTTCATATCGTATGAAACCATATCATACTATATTTTTATCAACTGGCCGTGTTTTAATTTTGCACATAGTCAATGCTAATGGCAGCTGACAGACGTGGTAGGTTTTGATGCAAGGTGATGCTGATGATGGCGCAACGGACAGGGATGCCGGTTGCTCTCTGCCAGGGATAATTGCACGGTATTGCCCGGTACACTGAGGCGAGCAATTCGGGAGGGAAAGTTTAAAAGCGTACAGGGATGTATGCTTTTAAGCCGACCGGACGAGTTGCGGTTTTTGGCTTAAATGTTTACGGTTGTCCTGTTCCATTAAGCCTGTATTCATTGATGCTGGCGTAGCTTAATCCCAATATTAATAAGCTTATTGGAGCAGATAATGAAAAAAATAGTATTGTTAATGTCTATTTTGGGATTTGTAGCCATTCTGCAAGGTTGCGTCGTTCATCCTCATGGCTATAACGGGTACAACAATGGCTATCAGCCTTACGGCTATGGCGGTTATGGTCGGGGCAATGGTGGGGGCGGGCATCATGGCTGGAGAGATGGCGGCGGTCGTGGCTGGAATAGTGGTGGACATCACGGGTGGGGCGGTGGACATCACCACTGATGCCAATATTTTCGGGTATTTGCGAACGAATCCTGATCGCCACTTTTGAAAGCTTTGTTGAGCATGGCCTGACCAAACTTTAGCCAATCTAACCAAACCCTAATGGTTACAAAAACTTGTCCTCCGATTTTTGGCAAAAACGGTGGCATTATCCACAGGTTTTGTGGATAGCCTTGGCGGTTAATTTTCTTTGGGGGCCAAACGCACCAGGCCATAGCGCGGCGGGTTCAGCTTTTTCTCCAGTTGCACCAAGGCCAGATGTATCACTTCGGTGTAGCCGTCCTGGAGCTTGCCCTTGTCGCCGTAGCCGAGCGAGGCCATGAGTTTCAACAGGCGTTCGTTGTCGTTTTGGTTGAGCCAGCAGGTCAACCGTTTCTCACCGGATGACAGCCGGTTTTCACGGTAGCGTTTTTGTTTTTCTGAGTTTTGTAAGGCCATTTTTGGTTACCGGTAACTATAGTTTGGGTTATCAGTAACTGATTTTTATCATACAGTCGCTTTTTAGGTTGCCGTAACAAAAATCAGCACTGGGTTATAAAATTAATACGGTTAATCAATTGGTTGTCGTTTTTATGGGTCGGATTTTGCACCCACAAAACGCCACTCTCAACGTTATGGGAAGCAAGTTCCGTACCGTCAAAAAACCGTGTTTCTGAGCTTAAAATGACTTAAACAAATGCTTAAGTCATTTTTCTTGCGCAGGATGATGCCCCGTGGTGTTTTTACCCCCCCTTAATAGGCTTTAATTTGCGCTGTTCATGGAAAGTTACGTTTACGAGCTTACACTTAAAGCGCCTTAAATATTCATTTAAGTGTATAATGGCGGCTGGCCGAAGGGCTAAAAAATAATTTCAGGTTTGCAAACACGGGGTGGAGGAATGGTGGCCGGATCAAACGAAACTGCATTTTCAGACGTGCGGAAAGACTTCCTGGGGTTCCTGAAATTCACCAAGAACTACAGCGACACCACCTGCTACGGCTATTCGTCCGACCTGAACCGCTGGCACAACTGGCTGGCGTTGGCGGGTGTCAGTTGGGACAGCGCCAAGGCCTCCGACGTGGAGAACTTTGTCGCCTACCTGGCCAAGGAAAAGGTCGGGGCGCACACCATTGCCCGGAAGATTTCCTGCCTGGCCACGTTCTACAAATGGGCGAAGCGCAACAACAAAGTCAACGAAGACCCGATCTACCAAATCGAAAAGCCCAAGCGCCCGCGCCGTATCCCCGTGTGGCTGGAGACCGAGGAACAGGCTGCGCTGATGAAGGCCACCCGCAACTATGACGACATCCCCGACAACATCTTTGGCCGCAGCCGCGCCTCGTCGCTGCAAATCCGCCAGCGCTATGACCTGCTGTTTGAATTGATCCAAAAATCGGGGCTGCGCATCAGTGAGGCATTGGGGCTGAAGGTGGCGCATGTGCGCGTGGTGGACGGCGTGGCCAAGCATGTGCGCGTCATCGGCAAGGGCGACAAGGAGCGGCAGGTGCCGCTGCCGGAATCTTTTGGCCGTGTGCTGGCGTTGTCGCTGGCGGGGAAGGGCGGCGAGGATTATGTGTTTGCCAAGAAGCCAGGGGCGAAAGCGCCGGGGGCGCATGCGGTACGGGCGTACCTGAAGAAGCTGATCGACAAGGCGGGGATTGAGAAAAAAGTAACCCCGCACAAATTACGGCACACCTACGCCACGCGGTTGTTGGAAAAGGATGTGCAGCTGGTTGACATCCAGGCATTGCTGGGGCATGAAAGCATCGCCACCACGCAGATTTACACCCATGCGGGGCAGGAGCGGCTCAGCAGGTTGGTGGCGGATATTTGACTCATCATTTCAAAAAATACAATTGGCAATTTTGTTTGTCTCAGAAAACCAAATATTTCGCAATACATTAATTTTAACGTGAGTTCGGGATAAGGATTTACTTTAAAAATCATAACGCTTTGAAAATTATAATATATCTTATTAGCGGCCAAATTATTGAGCGTTCAAATTCGCTGAAAACCCAAAGATCGGCTAGAACAATCGTCTATTAGTTAAAAATGTTAGGTTTAACTACTTTGCAAATCATTCGCCTAAACATTAAAATCGTTCATAATCAATATGT
>SBAV01000307.1 GCA_005239965.1 Methylobacter tundripaludum | reverse complement strand
GAAATATTGAGACGAAAGGCGATCATGATTGGCTGACGGTTACCTTGCTTGCCGGTAAAACCTATCATTTTGAAATTGATGGAGCCGCTTCGAAACCGACCGCCGGTAAACTAACCACGCCGGTGCTGGCTTTATACGATGCCAAAGGCGCGTTGATCGATAAAGGCGCGGAGAGCGCTGATTACAGATTTGGCATAGAGTATATGCCCACACATTCCGGGAATTTTTACCTGAA
The DNA here is from genome assembly GCA_005239965.1 of Methylobacter tundripaludum. Lineage (GTDB taxonomy): Bacteria > Pseudomonadota > Gammaproteobacteria > Methylococcales > Methylomonadaceae > Crenothrix. Next base: position 2,312 of record SBAV01000307.1, on the reverse strand, counting down.
TGTCGGGGATATTAAAAACAACGCGACCGGCCACTATACCCTGAACGCAGTAAGTTACAGCGACAATCATCCTGGCCATCCCGGTCAGATAGCAAACATCAAGCCATTAGAACCTGGCAGCACCCTATCCGGTGGCATAGCACTTGCCATAGATCATGATTGGTTTCCTGTTAAATTAGTGGCGGGTACCGGTTATTACTTTTATGAAACGCCATCACTGGATGTTGGACCGCACGGGCTTTACAATTCCGTCATATCCTTGCGTGATTCTGTGGGCCACATCCTTCCAGACCTTCAGCCAAACCAAGAAAGTTTTATCGCCTCCAAATCGGGTATTTATTATTTAGATGTGGGTACTTCGGCCAATCCGAACGAGGCGTTTCTTAACAGTGCTTACGACATAAAATTCGGTAGCTATAAAGTTAATGATGATTATCCTGATAACCGATTGACAACCGGTAAGCTTGTTTTATCTTCGGATAACCTGCATTCAGTTACCGGCATTTGGTCTCAAACAATCTTAACTGGTCCGTATTTTGATGGGTGGGAGGATGCCGACTGGTTTAAAGTTTCTTTGCATGCCGGCCAACGGTACACGATTGCACTGACAACCAATCACGGTACGTTTGTAGTTAACAACAACTTATCTATATTGGATGCTTCGGGGAAAGCTGTTAAGCCTGTGGCATCTTCCGATGATAGCGTTTCATTTATTGCCCCGCGCACAGGTTCTTATTATCTAAACGCTCATATAGACTATGGCTTCTCTTTTGATAAAAGCATTCCATACACGTTAATGGGGCAACAAGGCGTGCCTATTGGAACGGCTCATCATGATGTGTTGAAAGGGGGTTTTGGGTCGGATCTTTTGTATGGCCGGGGCGGCAATGACACCTTAAACGGCGGTTTTGGCAATGATATTTTAAACGGTGGTACTGGCAAGGATGTCATGGTCGGCGGCTTTGGCAATGACACGTATTACGTTGATGATAAAGGTGATAGCGTTAAAGAGACTTTTTTCAGTCTTTTCGACAAGGCTGATACTGTTTACAGTACAGTCAGTTACTCGTTGCCAGACAATGTTGAAAATCTCACTTTAGCCTCTCATAATTTTGGATCAGTATTAGGCAGAGGTAATCAACTTAACAATACCTTGATAGGACAATCGACATTATCGGGAGGCAACGAAATATTAAGGGGTGGAGCGGGTAACGATACCCTGGACAGTAAACAGGGCAACAAGCTGGCATACCTTTACGGTGAGGCAGATAACGATAGATTGATTGGCAATGGTCACCTTTTGGGCGGCACAGGTAAGGATACTTATGAACTTAAAGGCCATAACAATACAGTCAGTATTGCACGGGGAGACAGCTTGCCGTCTAATTTTGATGTCGTCAAAGGCTTCTCTTTGGCACAGGTTCCCGCTAAAGCTAACCGCCTGGATCTAAACAGCACGCATATTGCGCAGGATGTCGCCACGGTTAACGGCAAAGATGTAGACGCAATCCACAGCCACCACATCAGTAAAGGAATAATCAGTTTTGATGACCTCAACGCCTACACAACACCGTTAGCAATCACTGCTGACAAAATCACCGATGCCATTAAATACCTGCAAACCAATATCACCAAACCTGGCGATACCGTAGCGTTTGTCGCTGGGCATGATACTTACGTGTTCCAGGATGGTGGATCGGTTGATACGTTAGTGCAGTTGGTGGGTGTCACTGCTGAAAGCATCCATAATACGGCAGTTAAGGGTGCGATTTTTTTGGTTTGATTGCAAGATATTATCTGTTGGTATTTTGATCCACAATAGCAATCCAAAAACCGTTACTTATGTCCACAGCCTATACATCCACATCCAAACAGATACTTGTTACATGCAGGGCAGCTCAATGCATTCATTTGTTGATAGCACTTCTCGAATACCGTAGTACTGTTGGCGCTTGAGAATATCCAGCGCCCAATTCAGATGGGTAGCCACTTCACACATGGCGTTGTGCATTTTAAACACCGCCGGGGCGCTCTGGTCGACTAATTTAATCGCCATATCATAGTCTTCACGCGCTACCCGATAAGCTGTTTCAATCACCGGTATTTGCACCGGGTGTATTGCGGTTTTACCGATTAAGCCGTGCGCCAAATCCTGGTTGATCTCTCTTTTTAACGTCGCCGCATCGTCCAGATATTCAAATACCGGCGCAGCAACAGAAAAACCATGCGGCTTAAACAAAGTCACTAACTGCGAAATCACATGCCCCATCGGCGTTTCGTACAGCGTTAAATTGCGGTGCCTGCGTATGCCG
>SBAV01000175.1 GCA_005239965.1 Methylobacter tundripaludum | reverse complement strand
GATATACTAGATTAAAAAAATATTTATAGTATGAATTAAATCAACTACTTATGCGATACTTGGATTTAACAAAGTAGAATTAGGCTGTTGTGGTTGGTAGACGGGCTCTTCAACCGTTTGCAGATGTTTTCGGATGGTGTTTCGGGAATGCTTAAATTCTTCAGCAAGTGAGCTGATACTGTCCCCGTTTATTTTGTGGCGCCGTCTGATTTCGGCAATATTTTTCATGGTCAACACTCCAGGATACTCCGGTAAAAAACCGGACATTAAACAACCTGGGGTGGTCAGTTTTCAAAGCTGTTTTCCCCAGGATCCTGGTCAGTTTTGCATGCTGATTGACACACGATAAAGATTAACACTGCCGCTTGCATTGCCTAAAACTGCATTTTAGCCATTAGTTTGATATGTTCTTCAACACGAGAAATATCAAGGCCTGTCAATCAACACGCCATCCGTCCATTTTTCAAAAAAATCGAAACAGGTGCGGATGGTGCTCAAAAAAAAAGGCAACAAAAGCCGTAAGCAGGCAGTAGTTACCAGCCACTTTCACGAATAACCACCGCCGTCGCCGAACGCAAAAACCGTCCAATTAAACTTTCTGGCGGGGTTTCCAGAGAAAGCCTGCCACGTACCGTTATCGGTAATTTAGACCTAGTATCTGCCACTTGCAACAGAACCCGATAAATACCTTGCTCCGGTATTAAACCCCGTTCAGCATCAGGACGCACAGCAATTGCACCACCGTGCGTAGATGCCAGCTCTTCAAGATTAAGTTGCCTCGTACCGGTTTTGTCAATACTGATGATGCGCACGCCAAACGGGGACAAATCTCCTCCTTCAGGATAAAAGCGCCCTTCCCCATCTGGTTGCAAGCGACCTATATCGGCTTCTTCAGCATAGGCGGCAACTGTTGCCTTGGGCGTTTCCACATCACCTAAAACTTCATCTTTTGCCACCCATTCGCCAGGACGTAAAATATCTGATAAATCACGAATACGTCCGGGGAAAGCAGCGCGTATCGTCAATTTTTTGTAAGCCGCACGCAACCCTTCCAACTCTGCCAAGGTCGATTGCAGCGTTTCTGAATCAACAGGATTACGCCGCGCCAATTGCAATTCCAGACTCTGCGAAGCCAATTGTTCGGTTAATTCCGCCCACTGGCGCTCTGAAGTCGCAATTTTAAAGTCCAGATCGGGAGATGATAGCTCCATGATAACCTGGCCGGCTTTAACGGTTTCACCCTCATGCACCCATACTTTTCTGACTTGTGCGGGCTGTGGACTGTACAACGTCGATTCCGCTTGTGCATGCAGTAATCCGGGAACAATAAGATGCGTTTGCCAAGGCACACACAACAGGGCAATAGCGGCAACAGGCACCAGCCAGGCCAAACCGGGCCGGATAGGTTTATCATGGGTGTCGATTTGCTCACGCCAGGCAGAAATTTCTTTTAACATCGGACGAACAATAAACCAGCCAATTTCAACAGCAAACAAGGCAAGCCCTAACACCTTGAAGAAAAAGTAATACACGGCCCAGGCTATGCCGGTAAACAAGATTAAACGGTATATCCAGGTACCGTATGCATAAGCAAGCAATAAAAAATACCGGTCACGGGACCAGTTTTCAGGTGCCGGATGGCCAAAACCGAACAGGCTTTCCCGTAGCCGCCACCTCGCCAAAGCAAAGGACCGATCTTGCAAATTGGCAATATCCAAGCCATCAGCCAGCAGATAATAGCCGTCAAAGCGCATAAAAGGATTAAGATTGATGGCCAATGTCAAGACCCATGCCGTGCTGGCCAATAAATAAATACCACTGCGAAACGGACCATCCGGCAACATCGTCCACAGAATCGTTGCAAATACGGCCAGCGTTAATTCAGCTATCATACCGGCCGCATCAACCAGCAAACGTTGCTTTCTGTCCGATAAACGCCAGGCATCAGTCACATCGGTCCATAACACCGGCATACCCAGCAACAGGGCTACGCCCATCGTCGGTACACGACAACCAAAATGACTGGCCGCAAAAGCATGGCCAAACTCATGGACCACTTTTGACAACGATAACATGCAGGCCGTTGCTAACACGCCTTCGGGAGTCAGTACATAGAGAAAGCTGTGGGTAAACTGACTCCACTGCCTGGCAACCAGATAAACAGCAAGGCAGGCAAAGATCGCCAAAACAAAAATAAACTGCTTTTGAAACAGCCCGCTTAACCACGGCACGACTCTTTTTAAATGCTGATCTATTTTCAGCAAAGGAATGCGCATAAATAAATAATTATGCAGTAACCAGACCCAAAAGCTGGTTTTGCCCGTTTTTAACTGTTGTGCGAAACGGCGACTGGTTTCAGCGCCCTTTGCCTTGGTCAATTGTTGGCTACTCAGGAACAAACATAACTGCTCTACGTTAGCTGCATCGACCTCTAATGGCGTTTCATCTTCTATAGCAACTGCAATCCGCTCCGGATTGGCAATGCTCCAACGCTGTAAACATTCGAACTCAAGCCATCCCAAACGAAAATAACGATGTGACAAAGGATCATGCAACGTCCAGGTGGGCAAGCCATCATGGGATTTTGGCCCGGAAAAAATCGCTAAATCATCACGCAATTCCGGCCACGGCGGCGCTTTTTCATTATTTACCGGTAAAGCCGTTGCTACCATGTCAACCACAAACGCACAGTTTGAATAGGCTTACGGAACAACCACAGGATAAACGGTTTACGTGCCCCATAAAGTTTGGCCGAGCCACGATAGCCCAGACGAGGCAAGTTGGCAGTATCTGTAAACGTCGCTTTCAGGCGATAAGCCATAATATCGGCAGGCGTGGGCGTAGCCCGATAACTAAAATAATTAAGACTGGCTTTCCGGGGG
>SBAV01000241.1 GCA_005239965.1 Methylobacter tundripaludum | reverse complement strand
GAATAAGCATGTCTCTGGCAAAAGCGTCGATCATACAATCCCCGCGTATCAATCCGCCGAAAACACCTTAAATCAGGCTGCCGCGCCGACCACCTCAATATCGGGTGACGAATTGAAAATTTCGGTTAACATTTTTCTGATTAACACTGAGTCATCAATGATCAATACCCGTACTTTATTCATACGCTTCTCTTAAAAAGTTCGACACAGCCATGTTTCATTCGAGATATTATTAAACCAATGGGTTTGTTAAAGACATGATTGCGGCTTTTGTATATTAGCCTTGGAGGCAGCAATGACTTTGGCAATGATTTCCTCGGCATACTCATTCATGCTGTTTTCCGCATCACCGGCCGGTTTGGCTATAAAATCTACAGCTCCCAAGGCCAAGGCCGTTAAAGTGACTTCCGCATTGCTTTCCGTCAATGCTGAAATCATGACGACAGGCATGGGCCTTAGCCGCATCAGGTTCTTCAAAAAAGTGATGCCGTCCATGCGTGGCATTTCAATATCCAGCGTCAATACATCCGGGTTTAGCTGTTTAATCATTTCTCTGGCAACCAGCGGATCTTCCGCAGCGCCAACGACATCAATGACGGGTGAAGAGTTTAAAATTTCAGTCAGCACATCCCTGATCAGCTGCGAATCATCAATAATCAAAACTCGTATTCTATTCATGCTCTACACTTTATGCGCTTGGGTATTAAAAAAGCTCAACATTGCCTTCAACAGGGGCATTCTTAAGGCTGTTAAAATACTGCCGCTCTCTTTGGGCAATCGTATCATTATGTAAGTCCTGTATTTTTTTCATGCCGACTTTTCCCGTTTTGGGGAAATAAATAACTTTCCTGGGATAAATATCGCCTAAATCTTGGGATAACAGCCTTAATCCTTCCTGGTCGATATAGCTTAAAACAAAGTCGATATTTTTCATGCCGACATCCGTTAAGGCAGGGATGATTTTGCCGCCACCAAACACCTTGACTTCCAGGTTTTTTCTTCTGCCGCCATGGCTCAAGATGGTGTTAATCAAATGTTCCATAGCATAGTTTCCATAACGGGTAGCCAAGCCAACGATGGCTTCACTGCCTTTTTTTGATTTGCCGGAATTAGTTTCCGGCAGCATAAAATGGTTCATTCCACCAATACCCGATTCCTTGTCCCTGATACAGGCCGATACACAAGAACCCAATACCGTCGTAATCAGCTCATCTTCTTGAGTCACATAGTATTCCCCAGGCAAAATTTTGGCCGTGATAATTTCACGCTCCCGATCCCAATATCGATTGACCTGTTCAAATCCAGCTATTGACGGCCTATCGATTTTGACTTTAGTGATCATTGTGAATAATTTTTTCCTGTAAGGAGGTTCATGTAACCCATTAAAAGTCCGAATGAATTTTGCTTTAAGGATTCTGAATGCCTAAGAAATGACTTTCGTGGCTTGTAAAACGCAGGTGAGAAACTGTTGCTATTAGAAACGTCTTCCGTTTCAGTTTTCGGTCTCAAGCATCAATGGCAAGTATTTCCAGCAATCCTAGCAACCCGGCAGACTCAATAAACCGCAGGGAAGGTTCAACCAAAACAACTTCTTTTTGTTGTTTATCGGCATCTTTTTTTAATGCTACCAGTAATTGCAAGGTTGCAGTGTCGATGGAGGACACTTGGGAAGCATTAATTTCTATTGTGTTATTTACAGAATAGGACTGTTTGAGTTTCTCATAGAGCTTAACGATATTCTGGACAGTTAACGTTGTGCCCAGATTTATAACCGGCTCGGCAACGCTTTCTGTCTTTGCCTCATCCGAAACCGGGTCTTCCGGAAAATTTGCAATTGTATTCATATCAATCTCGCTGCTTTCGGTTTTTAAACATTCATGGTTGTTTTTTGTGCTTTCAGGCAAACCCACCCTGCAAGGAAAGGCATTGCTTTGTCTGACGGGAACTGCTGGCTGTGTTTTGGTTCATCGTCATTAACCTTCGCTCGTCTCCAGCTCTTCCAGTTTAAGGAGTTTGTCCGCATCCAGCAGTATTACCATCCGTTCATTGACCAATACCAAACCATTAATAAATTCGTTACTGACTTTCGCGCCAAAATCAGGCGCATCCTGAATTTTTGTTTTGTCTACGGTAATGACATCAGAGACAGAATCGACGACCACACCCATCGTTCTGATTTTATTGCCATCGCTGATTTGTAAAACAACCACGACTGTCAGGTAGGTGTATTCGGTAAATTTTATGCCGAGCTTTTCCCGCAAGTCGATAATTGGCACGATTGAACCGCGCAGGTTAACAACACCTTTCTCGTAGGAGGGCACATTCGGTATTCTGGAGACAGGTTCCCAACTGCGGATTTCCTGGACACGAAGAATTTCAACCCCGTACTCTTCATTGTCCAGCGCAAAACACAGGTACTGGGCCGCGTTGTCCTGTTCTTTGTTGTAACGGTTCTGATCTGTGCCCTTAGTTTCGAATGCTTGTGCCATATTTGTTTTCCTGAAGCTGAAGGATAGGCCGACGACTAACGATTTGAGAACCGTACCAGGCCTGGAATATCAAGGATCAGGGCAACAGAACCATCGCCCAGTATAGTCGCGCCTGAAACGCCTTCCACCCTGCGATAATTGGTTTCCAATGATTTAACCACCACCTGTTGTGGCCCCAGTAATTCATCAACAAACAAGCCGCATAATATTCCCTGCCTTTCTACAACAACAATGACCCCTTCGCCCGTTTTCGACTTGTTATTGGGCTGGACATTAAAAATGCCGTGCATTCTGATGACCGGTATGTAGT
>SBAV01000156.1 GCA_005239965.1 Methylobacter tundripaludum | reverse complement strand
TATAACTGGACAAATTACTCATGGTGTCGGCTAATGAATTATAAGATTTAATAAAATCATTAACTTTTGACTTAACGGAATCCTTATCCAAGGCGATATTCACGCTGCCTGTGGTGAGTGGATCGGCTTTTTTCAGGGTCAAAGTTACGCCCGAAATAACATCAGAAAAACTATTGCTGTCTCTGGTTGCTTTTTGCCCGTCGACATAAATCACAGCGTCCGTAGCAGTCTGTATTGATGTCAGATTGGCGGTTGCCAACCGCGTTAAATCGTTACCGTCCAACGCATCAGTATCTGTCGCGCCTATACTGATAGTATTTGCGGCGCCCACCTTATCGGAAGTCAATATTAATTGCGAACCACTGTCTACCTTGATGATGGTTGCCTTAATGCCGGGGTTATCAATTGCTTTATTGATTGCATCGCGAACACCGGCCAGCGTCGTAGTACCGTCAGTGGTAATATTAAAACTACTTGCACCCAGACTTATGGCTAACGTACCGGCACCCACTATCGCGGTGTCGGCGGTAAAATTACCAGAATGCATTTTTGCCGATTGTGCCAGTTGATCTACCTTAATAGAAAAACTACCGGAAACAGCCGAATTATCGGCTGAAACAGCAAATAAATCGCTATTGCTGGAGGTGGCTGTACGCGCCTGAAAAGCAGATAAATTTTTTAACCCCTGTACATTGGACTGAAAAGTAGATAAAGCGCCTTTAAAAGACCCAAGCGCCGACACGGTTGCTTGTAATTTGGCCTCTTTTTTATTCAATCGTGCAGACACTGGCTGTCCTTCCGAAGACACAAGGTTGCTTACCAAACTTTCTATATCAAGGCCTGAACCTAACCCAGTCGATGTAATTGCGGTCATTTTCCTCTCCCTTTGTTAACCATAATTAAATTATTGAGGATAATATAAGTACGAATTTATCCACATCATATAAAGGAAAAAATCCGTAAACAAACCAACCCGCCAAAAATTTCTGCTTTTTAGTTATAGCGGTTACCTGTAGCTTAATCACAAATCATTAGGCTTTTGAAATAAAGAGATTAAATGCCGCGCCATCGTTTTCTTCTACAAGGCTGCGAGCGAGTTTGAGGGCTTCTTCGGTGGGCATTTGTCGAATAACCTTTTCACTTTTGGTGTCGATAACCTTAACAACCGTAACGCCAGTTTCTTTATCAATACTAAATTCCAAATCCCGCTGGGTATTTTGCACATAGTCATTTAACTGGTTAACGGATTGCTTAAGCTCCCCTGACTTTTTTGCAGCTTTTACTTCATCCACGGAAACGCCGGCAGACACCGATTGTGCTTCCGCTTTTTGGACTGTATCAGTTGCCTCTTTAACGGATGAATCGGCTTGATTAGTTTTTGCTGTTTTAGAAGGCGTAATAACAGTAGCTTGATGCCGTAACCCATTGGTATTAATATCCATTTTAGCCCCGCTTAACTACTGACAGAAAAAACAGACAGCCGACGCTATGAGCGCCGGCTGCTTTTTGTTCCACAGTTATCTCAAAAGACTCAAAACACCTTGTGCTGATTGGTTCGCTTGGGACAGCATTGCAGTACCCGCTTGTTGCAACACTTGTGAACGTGACAAATTCGCTGATTCCTTGGCAAAATCCGCATCTCTGATACGGCCACGAGAAGCGCTCAGGTTTTCTGTTTTGGTACTCAAAGTGGCTACGGCTGATTCAAAACGGTTTTGAAATGAACCTAATGTGCCACGGGTAGTGTTGATAGTACTAATGGCGGCATCTATGACATCCAATGCGCTTTGCGCACCGGCGGCAGTAGTCAGGTCAAGGGAAGAAACGCCGGCACCGGCAGTGGCTGTAGCGGCAGTATAGCCAATTGCACCACCTAAACCGGCTTCGAATGCCCCACCAGCACCGACAACACCACCAGCAACGGTGATACCGGCTGAACTGGATGAAGACAGAGAGATAGTTGATGTTGTTGTGCCAGCACTAAAGCCTGTTTTAGCAAGCGTCGCACCTGATATTGTGATATTTCTACCATCAGTTGCATTCAATGTAACGGCACCGGCGGCACTAACGGTTGCGGTTACGCCAGTTTGGGTACTTTTGGAATTGATTGCCGCAGCTGTTTGTGTACCTCGGTCAACACCAGAAGTAGCAGCAACACCTCCACCAAAAGCCCCCATATCAACGCCGTTGATCACAAGATCACCGGCTGCCATCGCGGCGTTAGTACCTACGGCACCCGTTACTGAAGTTGCCGCAACAGTAGCTGTTACGCCAGTATTGCCACTTATAGCGTTAATTGCGGCGGCTTTGGATATAGCACTAGAGGTTGCACCACTGAAAGAAACACCATCTGAAACGGATGCACCTACGTTATAGCCGTTAATAGCAATGTCGCCAACCGCTAAAGCAACCGCACTTACTGCGATACCTTGTTTAGTAGTTGAGTAACTTGAGCCAGCACCTACACCTAAGGCACTTGATCTGGCGCTTGAAATTGAAGCGATAGTGATGCGGTCGTTTGTTGTGTTGTTGGCACCTACTTGGAAAGATTTTGCGTTAAATGATCCATCCAACAGATTGGTGCCGTTAAAAGAAGAGTTGGTCGCAACGCGGTCAATTTCGGCGATTAATTGCGAGGCTTCATTATTGATTGATTTACGGTCACTGGCACTATTGGTGGCGTTAGAAGATTGTACGGCCAATTCGCGGATACGTTGTAAGCTGTCGCCGATTTGCTCTAAATCGCCTTCAGCGGTTTGTGCTAATGAGATACCGTCGTTTGCGTTACGTGCTGCTTGGTCGTTACCACGGATTTGAGCCGTGAAGCGCTCACTGATAGCAAGGCCGGCTGAGTCGTCCTTAGAGCTGTTAATACGCAAGCCAGAAGATAAGCGCGCCATAGAAGTAGAAAGAGATGCCTGAGATTTATTCAGGTTGTTTTGACCGTTTAATGCTGCAACATTGGTATTTACTGTGAGTGCCATGATAATTCTCCTGTTTAGTCCGGATTAATATTTTTTTTACCGGCCTGTGTGAATTTGGGTTTCTTGATCTTTTATGATAATTCCCCCACCTGTCATGGTTATCGACCAGTATTTTTTAAACTTTAATATTTTTTCTGGTTTCTGCCGGCCTTTTCCAAATGGCTGCAAAAAAGGCTAAACCAGCCACACAACACCGGCTGCCAATCCTGTAACACTCAAACCACTGGCGGTATCGCCCAGCAGCTGCACTAAAGTGTCATTAGCGCCTTGGTTTTGAAAAACGTAAGTACTGTCCATAGCATTAAAGGCAACCGTTTCACCGCTACCCACGATATTGGCTTCCAGATAATCAACAACAGCATTGAAATCAGCCTTATTAATCACCCTAGCGCCCGTATAGCGATCAACATTATCAAAACTGATCAGGCCGTTAACGATGTGATGGCTTTGAATAGACCCCCTATCTTGTCCATCCGCTTGCATCACATTGACAGCGATACGGGTACTGGCCAAATCCAACTTATCAATGCCGGCAACAGCCCCACCACCTACAGCCAATTTAAAACCCACAACCTTGTCGAAGCTATCCACCCGGCTGTCACCTGCGGCAATGCGCACTGTGTCGGCAGCCGCTACAGTTTCAGTCAAATCGTAAGCATCCTTCCCCAAGCCACCCACCAATACATCCTGGCCCTCACCCCCTTTTAAGGCATTGTTAACCGCGCTGCCGATCAATTTATCGTTGTAACGGCTACCCAGTAGATTCTCAATGCTGCTGAGAACATCAACACCTGCGCCAAAAGTTTTTTGCGCGTGCGTTAAGGCCAGATTAACAACCACCGCCGATCTGGCCGTATTGTAATAAGCCCAATCGGAGCCATTACCGCCATTGAGGGTATCGTTACCCTCACCACCACAGAGCGTATCATTGCCATTTCCGCCCAGCAAGGTGTCGTTACCACCCAAACCACGCAAGGTATCATTGCCCGATAAACCCGATAAGGTATCGTTACTGTTGGCATCAACGGTGTCGCCGTAAAGATTATTTTTACCTTCATCACCTTTGATGTTCAAATCATCCCTGACAGCTGACACAGTAATGGCCATGTCATACCCCAATTTTGAAAAGGCCGTACCATCACCCACTTTAAACGTAAATTTAGCGTAATCTTTACCGTAAGCATTGGGAGCCGGAACAAACTTCAGGTTACCTGCAGCAAGCGCAGATGTGTCAATGGTTTGATTAACCTTAACTATAGCATCGTTGAATTTAAGTACGCCCTTCTTGGGCAGACTGGTAATCTGTATTGCCTGTAAGGTATCTCCCGCATCAGCGTCCTTAAAACCAAATGAATCCACCTTTAATATGTACGCCTGATCTTCTTGAACAGTAATTTTCTGTACGGAGGAAAAAGGCTGTATGTTGGACACATAATGGCCTTTCCCCCCCAAACCATCACCCCCATAAATCCATTTAAGCGCGGCCAAATCGTAAGCTTGATAGGTTGTTTTGGGGATACCGGCAGCCGTGTAGGACATCACCGTATTGTTGGTGTTGTCCTGCTTTGCAGGCAGCGCATAAGGGGCTTCAAAAGGGTGCTTTAAACCCAGTGCATGGCCTATTTCGTGCAGCAGCGTCTCATAACCGGTCGATCCTTTGGTAGGGCTGTTGTTTTCATGGGCAAATTGTACGTTATCCAGGTAGATATAGGCCTCGGCTTTATAATCAACGACAACGGCAGCAGCGTTGTTATAAGAATAGGAAGAACCTGATTGAGTCAGACCCGCAACGTTATTGCCAAGGTTGGACGCCGCGAAATGAAAATCAGCCTTATTGCCGTTTGGGGTTTCAACAAAATTTATGCCGGTAATTCCGGCTGTATAATGCAATAGGGCTCGAACTGAACTTATCTGAGCCGCATTAAAAGCAACCAGTGGCGCAGGCGTTGCAGTGGAGGTCGCAGTGTGGATGTCAAATGTATAATAAATCGTATTGCGCTCAGGTAGCAAAAAATTCCAGTTGGTTCCCGTATCCAAAAGCGCATCAATGGTGATATTCCCAGAATATTTAACCCTTCCGATTTCTGACGTGGTAAGGGCTCTAGGTTCATAGATTTCTGATACTGTTGTTATCAAATTCATAGTAGACCTGCTTGTTGGCCAAATTAATTTGCTTAAACTTGCCAAAGTCTACTCGTGGCTGTAAGGAGCGTTAACGCACAAGAAATTGTAAATTTGCCCGGCAAAAATGCGGAGGCGTTTCTTTATTAACGATAGCAACTTTAGAACCACAGAAATCGGCGAAATTCATGAAAACCGGGTAGTCCCTACGAACTGTACAGGCAGCCATATTGTGCGAATTGTGCTCGTCCAGCCTCTTGGTTTCAAAATACTTGTAAACTAAACCCCGTTTATCAAGAAACCAATAGTTTTGTTACAGTACAAGACCACCCAAAAACACAAAGATCGAAATCAAAAGTAGCATTAAAAGCCAAATTGATAATTTTTTCATCTATCCCCAATACCCCGTACACTTAAAATTTTGGCTACCGGCCTAAAATGGGGTAGCCGCTCGCCCTGGGCTTTCCGAAAGGCGGGGGAATGGCTCACCACGAACGGCTTTTTTAAAAGTGTCCCGCCTTAAATTGGTAACTCAAATTTTATTGGTTGTATTTTGATTCAAAATATAACCAATAGTGGTAGCCATCTTTGTGATAATTCCCCCACCTGTCAGGGTTATCGACCGGTATTTTTTAAACTTTAATATTTTTGGTGTCGGGTAGTCCCTATAAATCACGGCAATTCTCAATTTCTGCATACATGAGTTAAGCAATCCAGGCCACTGGAGAGTTTATATCCCATTTGTAAAAGAATATGGCTGTAAAGACTGTGAAGGCGGATAAATTAAAAAACGCATCCCAAACTTCTGTGTTGCCTGGCAATGATGCCTTGAATGTGGCTACCATTCTGGGAGGGTGACAAGTTTTTTATAAAATTGTAATGTAATTCATACGCCCACCAAATCATGCTAGAATCTTTTCTACAAAAATGTAGAAAAAAGGATAAGCC
>SBAV01000087.1 GCA_005239965.1 Methylobacter tundripaludum | reverse complement strand
TATCGTAATGGTCGCCAGTTTGGGCCAATTCTTCAACACTGAACACGCGACAACTGATTGAATCCTGAAGAATGCGATTGTATTCATCAATATCTATGCCTAAATGCCCGGCTATATCGACATCTTTCGCCTCGCATCCGGTTTTATTTTCAATTGCCCGTATGGCATCACTGACCATTCGGGATTTTTTATGCACTGAGCGCGGTGTCCAGTCAGAACGGCGAACTTCATCCAGCATGGCCCCCCTGACACGGATACCGGCATAGGTTTCAAAACTGGCGCCATGCGTAGCATCATAATGCTTGATGGCTTCCAGTAAGCCAAGCATCCCGGCCTGGATCAGGTCGTCGGCCTGGACTGAATCAGGCAATCTGCTTAATAGGTGATAGGCAATGCGTTTGACTAAGGGCGCATGCTGAATGATACATTCATCGGCACCGGCAGCCTGTACCGATGTATACATGGCAACGGCGTTCATGGCACATTCATTTGAGAGTCGTACTGGAGCATCCTCTCGATAAAAAATTCAATATAATTGCCGGCCTGGGTTTTCAGTGGCAGGCTGTCGATTTTTCCCGCTATTCTTTTTACGGCAAGGGATGCCTCGCTCCCTGGGAAGGCCACGACGACCGGCGTTTGTTTTTGGACGGCTTTGCGCAAATGGTCATCGTAGGGCACTGCGCCTAAAAACCGCAAAGTGACATCCAGATAATAATCCGTCACTTTAGTCAGTTTCTGGAATAATTCCTGGCCTTGTTGGACCGTTTGCACCATGTTGGTTATCACATGGAAATTGGACAGGCCATAATCCCTGTTGAGCACCTTAATAAAAGCATAGGCATCAGTTAACGATGTCGGCTCATCGCAGACAACAACCACAATTTCCTGGCAGGCCCTGGCAAAATTCACCACGCTTGCCGATATGCCGGCCGCCGTGTCCACAATCAAAAAATCCAGATCCTGATCAATTTCACTGAACGCACGAATCAAGGCGGCTTGTTCAATCGTTGAGAGTTCAGACATTTTCTGAATGCCCGACGCGCCCGGAATTACCCTTAAGCCTGAAGGCCCATACAACATGATTTCCGCTAATGTTTTGTCGCCTGACAGCACATGGGAAAGATTGAATTTTGGATAACTGCCTAATAAAATATCAACATTGGCCAGCCCCATGTCGGCATCCAGCAAAGCCACCCGCCGCCCGGTTTTGGCAAGCACTATACCGAGATTAACGGACAAGTTTGTTTTACCGACACCGCCTTTGCCACTGGTTATGGCGATAACCTTAACCGGAGTTATGTTAGTCATTTTTGTTATCCCGCCTGCTTGATCAGCGTGCTTATGCATAAGCTTGCGTGGCCCACGGTTCATAATCAACATGCTCATTAAGGCCGCTTTCCGAATTCAATTCGGCCGCGCAGTGCTCGATTAAAGAGCGGGCATGAGGGCTATGGAGATCTTCGGGTACCTGCTGGCCGTCAGTGACAAACGACAACGGCAAGCTATGTTCTATTATTGAAGAAATTGCCGGGCCAATCGTCACAGCCTCATCAAGTTTAGTTAAAATGCTTGCTTGCGGCCCAAATATAGAGAATGCCTCGATAATCGCGTTCATTGCCTTGTATTCCGTCGCCGCAGACATCACCAGATAAGAGCGGATCGACAGCTCATTTTGTTGGCGCAGGGTATTAATTTGTTCAACCAGTTTCATATCGCGCTGACACATGCCCGCCGTATCAATCAGGACAAGGCGTTTATTGGCAAAACCATTAATCAGGTTACGTAACTCTTTCGCACTGGAAGCCACGCGAACCGGTACATCGAGGATACGGCCATAGGTATTGAGCTGTTCATAAGCGCCAATACGATAATTATCGGTGGTAATCAAGGCAACCTGACTTGAACCCTGTTTTAAAATAAATTGGGTGGCCAGCTTGGCAATGGTTGTTGTTTTCCCCACACCGGTTGGCCCGATTAAAGCGACGACCCCGCCAGTTTCCAGCAATTTATCTTCAGCTATGGGCAGTACTTTAACCAGCATTTCTTGCGCTTTTGTAAAAACAAATTCAGGGTCACTCTGGCCGGTAAAGAGATCGGCAATCATAACGCTTAATTTTTTTGAAATGCTCATGCCCGCCAAGCGGTTCAACAAATCAGTCCTGAGCGGAGTCATTTGCGCATTGTGTGCCCAATTAATATTGGCCAGTTTAGCGTCCATGGCCGTTCTTAAGTATTTCAGCTCCTCGCTCATTTCCATTAACAGCCTGTTGTCGGATGAACTGGCCTGTTGTTCCGGAGCCTTAAAGTTCTTGAGTGCGCCTTCCGTGGCCACAGAGGCATTGGCTTTTGACGTTGTTGTTTCTGGGTTTTCGCGTAACTGTATTTTCTCCGCATAACCCACATACTGGTCAATATTTCGGCGACCGCCAGGGATGGTGGGAGTGTCGTGATCGGTAGGGAACCGATGCGACCGACCGCCAGGGATGGTGGATGTGTCACAATCGGTAGGTAATCGATGTGGCCGCACGGGCTGTTCAGGCACGAAAGCAATTCTCTGGCTGTCTGCTTGTTTTTTCTGGCTATCTAATAATTGCAGGCGTTTTTTTGCGGCATCAAAATTAGGCAATACAATTTTTTTGGTATCTTGTGTGGGGGGCTGTTGTTGCTCAGCGGCCTGCTTTTGTAAGGTGTTATGAATAGACTGTTCATCAAAATCTTGCGCGGCAACAATTTCAATACCCCCGTCAACAGGCCGATTCGACATGATGACCGCATCTGCACCCAACTCTTCTTTAACCATGCGCATGGCCTGGCGTATATCTGCTGCAAAAAAACGTTTAATTTTCATTGTGCTGCCTCATCTATCATGTACGTCGCCCAACAGTTGAAACCACTTTGATCTGACGATCTGCAGGTATTTCATTGTATGCCAGGACATGTAACCCGGAGATTGAATGACGGACAAACCGGGCCAACCAGGGACGGACATAAGAAGATACCAACAACACGGCTGCTTGCCCTTCCATTTCCATTTTTTGCGTACTTTCCTGTAATGACTTGTACATTTGCTCTGTTAACCCCGGTTCAATGCCAGCACCATTTTCGCCCGCCGTCTGCAAAGACTTAAGCAATAACTGTTCCAACTCATAATCCAATGTGATAACCGGCAACTCATTTTGTATTCCACTGATTTCATGGATAATTAATCGGCCTAATGAGGAGCGCACTGCAGATGTCAAGATGTCGGGATCTTGACTTTTAACCCCGTATTCCGCCAAAGTCTCGGCAATGCTGCGCATATCCCGGATAGGCACGCGTTCTTGCAACAGGTTTTGCAACACCTTGACCACCAAACCTAATGGCAGCGTTTTCGGAACCAAATCCTCAACCAGTTT
>SBAV01000140.1 GCA_005239965.1 Methylobacter tundripaludum | reverse complement strand
GTTTTGGTGTGTGTTATGCCAAGTGATTTCAGTTCATCGGCAAGAATATCTTCCATTGCCTTGGGCGTACTGGCAAACAATTCGTAAGTAGGCATATCGATGGATTTAATGCTCAGAGAAACGGG
Source organism: Methylobacter tundripaludum (assembly GCA_005239965.1). Lineage (GTDB taxonomy): Bacteria > Pseudomonadota > Gammaproteobacteria > Methylococcales > Methylomonadaceae > Crenothrix. Next base: position 3,165 of record SBAV01000140.1, on the reverse strand, counting down.
AATAGAAAGGAATGTTTACAGCAAAAGCAAGCGGCTTTTAAATAGACAGGTTTTATTGATTTAAACAGTAGAGACGCAAAATCTTGCGCCTCTACACTACAACAGTTAGTTAATTTTGATCAGCTCAACATCAAAAATCAACGTTTCATTAGGGCCGATAGCGCCGCCTGCGCCTGCCTCACCATAAGCCAAATCAGATGGAATATAAAAACGGTATTTAGCACCTTCTGTCATCAGTTGCACGCCTTCAGTCCAGCCAGGAATCACTTGATTTAAACCAAAAGTAATCGGTTCACCACGACCGTAAGAGCTATCAAACTCTTTGCCGTCAATCGTGGTGCCTTTGTAATGCACGGTGACTTTATCTGTTGCCGCAGGATTTTTGGTGCCGCTGCCTTTGGTTACCACTTCATACTGCAAACCACTGGCGGTAGTAACGATACCCGCTTTTTTGCCATTGGTTGCCAGAAAAGCTGCGCCTGCCGCCTTATTTTCTTCGGGTGAGCCTGCGTTGGCCATTGAAAACATAGTCAGTCCTATAAAAATAACGGTGATAATTGAAAGAAGTCGAGTTTGAATTTTTCTCACGATTTTCGCCTTTTAGATTAAGTTAAAGTATTTAGTTTATCAAAAAAAATACCGTTCCCGGCTAATTCATTTCACAGCCCGTCAATTGCCCTTGAAATAAGCTTGCACGTTTGGACACCTTATCGGCGACCTGCATCAGCCAGGATTTACTCAAATAACTTTTGCGTTGAAAGCCACCGTGACCTTCGTGGTAAGCCAGATATAAACTTTTTACATCCCACTTAGGGACACCTAATCGCGCAGAACTGATATCACAATACCAGCCGATAAAATCGGTAGCATCAGCAAATTCATCGCGGTCCGCATCCCAATTGGCGGTGCTTTTAAGGTACTGATCCCACGTCCCATCAAGCGCTTGCGCATAACCATAAGCGGAGCTGGGTCTAAACCAGGGAATAATGCCCAGTAACCAGGCGCGCGGTGGTTGGGCATCGGCGACAAAATGCGACTCTTGGTGCATGATGGCCATTTGCACCGGAACCGGTACACCCCAGCGTTTAAAGGTGCGTTGTGCGTGGTCATACCAGCCGTTTTTTTCCCTAAACACCGAACAAATATTGTCGGTATTTTTAGGCGGCAAAGCGGCACAGGCCGTTAACAAGCTCAACGTAAGCGTTATGACAAACTTTTTCATATTATAAATTGCCAGTAAAGGTTTATATATTTAAAGCCTATAAAAATCAGTTAATCGTAAAAATACCAAATAAAAATTAATTAACCTACTATACTTTCAATCTACAGTACTACAGTAATAGCGCCACTGCAAAAGCGAAAAAAGAGGATCAGTATGAGCGTACATGTAAAACGACCTTACCGAAAAAATTTAGCGTCTTACGGCTTGATTTTTATGGGCGGCGAGGAATACAGCATTACAGTTAGGAATATTTCGTTAACAGGTGTGCTCGTAAAAATTAACCAAAAACAAAATCAAAACGATCTAAACAAAATATACAAGGAAGTGCTGGCATCATCCATTATTGATATGTACATTCCTACGTTGCGTTTGGCCGGAGAGACTGAAGCTGTTAGAGTCGATATTGAAGATGATTATCTGCTGTTGGCTCTGGAATTTAAAAATGTTTCTTACGATATCGATCGGGTACTCTACAAAAGAAAAGCTTACCGCAAAAGTATCGTCGCTCCAGGACTTATCCTATTGGACGGCGTTTATCGGGAATTTTTTTCGGTGAATGCCTCAGTAGATGGGTTAATGATCCGGTTGGCTGAAAGACTATCAATAGAAAATGGCTTGGTCACCGTTTTCGAGTTTAAACAATTGGAAGTGGAAGGCGAGATTACTGTCATCTGGGTTGAGCATATATCTGCCACCGAAACGCTGGTAGGTTTGCAATATCTGCATATAGGGAAAACTCCGATTAAGGGTGTCCCCCGTTTTTATATGGCAACTGACGACCCTGGCCCCACGCAATTCAACATCCCAAACTGAATCCCTAGCGCCTTCGCTGTTAAGGAGGCGCTTGTTTCATAAAATAGACTGTATCAATGAATTTGGTAAACAAAGCCGGGCCACAAAAAAAATCCGTACTGATGTAGAAATGGCATATCCTATGCGTTCACTTTAAAAAATAATAAGAGGATTGCTAATGCCCTACACACAAGACATCTTAGAAGAGTTGGATCTTCTGGCACGCTACAATCTGGCAACTACGCTGGAAGGTATTAAGGTACACCAGCACACTGCCCCGGAAGCCACAATTGCCGCCACACAACGCCTGTACAAAAAAGGCTTGATCTCTCAGGAAGATGGTGGTTACTTAACCAGCCTTGGCCGTGAAGCCGCAGAACATACGCAGGCTGTTCTGCGTATACTTAAGCAGGAATAAACGACCGCACTTTCAGGACTTACTTTTCCCCCAGGTGGAAGGGTGGGGCGGGGGGATAGAAAAGAAGAATTCCTTATTTTCTATCCTCACCCTCTAGTCCTCTTCTGGGAGAGGGCGCCCAAAAGTGCCGGTATAAGTCCTGTTTTTAAAAGTGGGTATCATTCAAAAGAGCACCCGTTTTGCTGTCACGCGTTTCGGCTTTAGGCATATTGTTGGCTTTCCCTACACCTAACACAGTAATTTCACTGGAACCGTTGCCATTCGTGTCCGCAGACACGGTGATTTTCAGTGGGGTAAAGCTTGGATTTAAAAAGCGCAGCGTGTTCAGGTAGGCCATATTATTCTTGGCATCCTTAATGTCGACTGACGGCTGTCCGAATTCAGAGTACAGTACGCCGATTTTAGAGTACAGTACGCCGATTTCAGGCACGCCGTTGCCGTTGAGGTCATTAAGCACAACAAAACCCTGCGGCACTCGCGAACCGGCATTGAAAGTCAAGGTACTGATGACAGTATCGGTTTTGGGGTCACGGATTTTGATTACATGTTTCTTGGTAACATAATCGACATACAACAGGGCAACTTCATTGACACCGTTGCCATTTAAATCAGGGACGCTGGCAAAGTCAATGTAACTATGGGTACTCCATTCGCAGATATAGACATTCATATCCCCGGCAGAGTTAACCCCCCATTCATGCGTGGTTGACCATATATAATTAGAAGATTGATT
>SBAV01000454.1 GCA_005239965.1 Methylobacter tundripaludum | reverse complement strand
GCAAATCCAGCCGCCACCAAGCCCAGTTGTTGCTGGGCAGGTTCCAGAACTTCATCGCGAAACTTAAGCACCCCGGACAATTCTCCACCGTTAAGCTGTTTACTGATCGCCTGGCCGCCCATCAGAATTTCTTTATGGCCAGGATCGGTGCTTGACCCTGCCAAAGACAGCTTGGCAGCGTTTGCGCCCAGTACCAAAGATTGTCCATTGCCAATAAACACACTGATGGACCCGTCCTTTTGGGGGAGCGTAGAAACGCCTATTTTTTCTGCCATTTTGGCCACCAGCGCGTCGCGCTGATCCAGTAGGTCATTAGGCAACTGCCCGCCCGATGTGCGACTTGAATCGGGAACAATTTTACCGTTCAGGGCGGCAATGTTTTCGGCAAATGCGTTGATGTCATCAACGGTTGTTTGCATTTGCTTATTTGTCTGATGACGCAAACCCTCAAACTGGGATGACAGGGCATTGAATTGCTGCGTTAAAGACTCGGCTTCAGAGACCATGACCTGCCTGGCTGGTAACGACGATGGGTCACTGGCAACGTCATTGACCGCATTAAAGAACACGTTCAAAGCCGGTGACAAGCCCGTCGTTTCATTGGCGATGATATTGTCCACCTGCGAGGCCAGGGTAGAGAGCGTATTGGTTTCTGCAAATGCAGCCGTGCTGGATGTCAGTTGATTGCTAATAAACTGATCGTAACTGCGGGAAACTGTTTCAGCATTCACGCCCTGGCCGATATATCCGGCACTGGTCAATTCCGCTGGTTTGGTGCCAAGTTCGACGCGTTGGCGGCTATAGCCCTCGGTGTTGACATTGGCAATGTTATGACTTGTGGTATCCAATGAGCGCTGGAAGGCCATAAGCCCCGACAATGCTGTTCCTAAAATGCCTGCCATACTAGAGTCCCGCTTAAAAATTAGACACCGGCTGGTAACCCGGATTTACTTTGGTGATTACTTTGTCGCCACAACTGTTCGAGGTTCAACTTCAGACATTGCACTGCTGTGATAAATACCCATCACTTTATCAGCATAGTGAGGATCAGTTGCGTAACCCGCCTGTTGTAAGGCCTGCAAATAACGCGCGCCATTGCCTGCCTGTTGTAATGCATGTCCATAGCGGGGGTTAGTTTTTATAAAGCCCACATAATCCTGAAAACTTTCCTGGAATGAAGCATAGGACCTAAATCCGGCGTTTACTTTTTTAGCAATGCCGTGCTCAAACTCCAGCGTGGCCACCTGAGCCTGGTCGCCATGCCAAGCTTTACTGGCCTTAATATTGAACAGGTTGAAACTGCTGCTGCCGTCGCTGTTTTTGATGACTGAACGCCCCCAACCTGTCTCCAATGCCGCTTGCGCCAGAAGCACCTTAGGTTCCACGCCTAATTCCTTCGCTGCTTGCACAGCAGAAGGGTATAATTGTCGGACAAAATCTTCTGCTGACTGTATCGGCCGGGAATGGTTGTTCTTTAATTGGGTTTCGGCCGAACTTTTGTTGTGGAGATAAGATTTGAAAATTGCCAGATCATTATTAATCCGGCTGTCAACTTTTCTACCCGTCTGTTTTTCAACTGAACCCGAATAATGGGTTGTGGCTTTTCTGGAACCGCCAGACCTGTTCAGATAATCTTCAAGCGCCATTTTTTCATTATCCGGCTGCTCATGGCTCAGCTGCTTAACAATTAAATCAGCCAGGCCAACGCCCGGTTTACCGGATAAATGCACGGCCAATTGCTGGTCATACATTTCATTATAAAACTTACTTTGGTCGTTATCCGTAATGCCATCCGCCAGCTTTGCTTCCCGCATGCCTTTAAGCACATTGTTCAGAAAAATGGCTTCAAATTGCTTGGCAACTTCCTTCAATGCTTCCGGCGAATCATTTCTGGCCTGGTTTTTTAGTTTAGCCAGGCCATTAAAGTCAGTATAAATATTGGCATTTTGTACATTTAACATAACCGTCTCTGACTAGATCACAATTAACTCGGCACGCAAAGCGCCCGCTGATTTAAGCGCCTCAAGGATGGCAACCAAATCACTGGGCGAAGCCCCCACATTATTGACGGCCTGGACAATTTCATCCAGAGAAACGCCCGGCTTAAACACAAACATGCGGTTTTTCTCCTGTTCAACCTGTACATCAGATTGCGGCGTAACCACCGTTTGCCCCCCCCTGGAAAAAGGTGCCGGTTGACTCACCTGTGGATTTTCACTGATGGTGACTGTCAAGCTGCCATGTGATACCGCCGCTGGCTGCACCCGGACTTTACTGTTGATAACAACGGTCCCAGTACGTGAATTGACAATGACGCGTGCCGGAGCATCATCAAGGACAACGGTAAGATTTTCGACCATTGACGCAAACGATACTTTTTGTCCGGGATCCAAAGGCGCATTAACCCTAACCGATGTGGCATCGACCGGCCTTGCGGTATTGGCACCAAATTCCTGGTTAATCGATTCCGCCATACGATTGGCCGTCGTAAAATCTGACGTATGCAGATTAAAGATCAAAGAATTATCTTCCGAAAAAGGTGTGTTCACTGTACGTTCAACGGTTGCGCCGTTCGGGATGCGACCAACACTGGGATTGTTGACAGTAATGTTTGAACCGTCCTGTCCTGACGCACTTAGGCCATTGACAACCAGACTACCCTGGGCGACAGCATAAACCTGCCCATCGGCTCCCTTTAAGGGTGTCATTAGTAAGGTTCCGCCCCGTAAGCTTTTAGCATCCCCAATGGAAGAAACGGTCACATCAATGGTTTGTCCCTGCTTGGCAAACGCCGGCAGATCCGCCTGAATGGCAACCGCCGCAATATTTTTTGCTTTAGGATCAACACCGGGCGGCAAGGTTACGCCAAAACGTCCAAGCATGCTGCGCAAGGTTTGTCCGGTAAACTTGTTTTTGTCCCCCGACTTGTCCAAACCGACCACCAAACCGTAGCCCACTAATTGATTAATGCGCACCCCTTCAATCGAGGCAATGTCTTTTATACGCTCAGCACAAACCGAACCGCTACAAAACAGGGCCAACAAGAACAGGGAAACAAAATTCTTAGGGGTTGCATTCATATCCTCATCCCCAACTTAAAAAGGAAACCACGGGCTGTAGATAACCCTTGACAGCCATCCCATCTTGCTGGCATCTGCCATAGCGCCATCCCCGGTGTACATAATCGTTGGATCGGCCACCTTGTCTGAAGAAAGGGTATTGGCGGAATCTATGTCTACAGGCCTGACAATACCTGACAGCCTGATGTACTCATCGCCTTGGTTCAGCGTCACCCGTTTCTCGCCGCGCACCCTCAAATTACCGTTCGGTAATACTTCAACGACGGTTACGGAGATATCGCCTATTAGGCTGTTGCTTTGGTTAGCTTTGCCGGCACCGTTAAAGTCCCTTTTTCCCGCCAGTTCAAAGGCAGGATCATTACCCGTTAAACTGGACATGGCATACCCGCCAATAGTGGGGGCAGAAACAAGCGCATTCATATCTTTTTTGGCATTAAGGTCGTCCGCCTTTTTCGCCTGGGTCAACTCCTGAAGCTTAATGGTCAAGATGTCCCCAACCCGCATGGCCTTGTTGTCTTCAAACAGGCGCATGTCATAACCAGCCTGGTAAATTGATCCGTTATTCTGGATCGGGGGCCTTAAGCTTGCAGGTTGCACCGGCGCAAACTCAGGATCCCGTGGCGGCATGGGTGTGCAAGCCGCCAGCAACAACAGCACAAATCCAATGAAACTGAGCTTTTGCGTCATCATGCCGCCCCCCCCTAGAGCTGTTGCGTTACAAAAGACAGCATCTGATCGGCGGTTGAAATCGCCTTGGAATTCATCTCATAAGCCCGTTGTGCTTCAATCATGTTGACCAGTTCTTCAACGACATTGACATTGGAGGTTTCCAACGAGCCTTGATTCAAGGAACCGAATTCCCCATCACCCGGTGTGCCCGCTATCGGCGGGCCGCTTGACGCGGATTCCCGATAAAGGTTGTCGCCTACGGCCTCCAACCCGGTAGGATTGATAAAGTCAGCCGTTTCAATTTGCCCCAACTGCTGTGGCGTTGCGCTTCCTGGCAACAAAGCGGATACCGTCCCATCGCTACCAATAGTGATGCTGAGGGCGCCTTGCGGCACCGTAATCGGCGGATTTAATGTCAAGCCGCTTGACGTGACCAGTTGACCGGTTGAATCCAATTTTAATGAACCATC
>SBAV01000074.1 GCA_005239965.1 Methylobacter tundripaludum | reverse complement strand
GAAGAATGTGAAGCACGGGTGACCGACAAGGAAAAAATCATTATCCTTGGCGGCGGCCCCAACCGGATCGGCCAAGGCATAGAATTTGATTACTGCTGTGTACACGCCGCCCTTGCGCTACGCGAAGACGGTTACGAAACCATCATGATTAACTGCAATCCTGAAACCGTTTCCACCGATTTTGACACCTCGGATCGTTTGTACTTTGAGTCATTAACTTTGGAAGACGTGCTGGAAATCGTCCATCTGGAAAAACCCAAAGGCGTTATTGTCCAGTACGGTGGCCAAACCCCGTTAAAATTGGCAAGAGCCCTTGAGGCTGCCGGCGTGCCTATCATCGGCACTTCACCGGATTCCATCGATTTGGCCGAAGATCGGGAACGTTTCCAAAAATTGCTGGAACGGTTAAGCCTAAAGCAACCGCCTAACGCGACGGCGCGTTCTGTTGAACAAGCCATCAATGCCGCCAAAGAACTGGGCTATCCATTGGTGGTGCGCCCTTCGTATGTATTGGGTGGCCGCGCCATGGAAATCGTCTTTAACGAAGAGGGCTTGCAACGCTACATGAAAGAAGCGGTAACAGTATCCAATGACTCACCTGTATTGTTGGATCGCTTTTTGGATGATGCCGTAGAAATGGATGTCGATGCCATTTATGATGGCGAACGCACCTTGATTGGCGGCTTAATGGAACACATTGAGCAGGCAGGTGTGCATTCAGGTGATTCAGCCTGTTCCTTGCCGCCTTATGAACTGGCACCGGCCATTCAGGATAAACTGCGTGAACAAGTTCACGCACTTGCCGAAGCGCTGGGTGTTAGGGGGTTGATGAATACCCAGTTTGCCGTGCAAGGTGAGGATATTTATGTGCTGGAAGTTAATCCCAGGGCTTCACGCACCGCGCCGTTTGTCTCGAAAGCCACCGGTTATGCGCTGGCCAAAATTGCCGCACGGGTGATGGTTGGCCAGACTTTGGCACAACAAGGCATTATCGAAGAGCGCATCCCCGATTATTTTTCAGTTAAGGAAGCCGTGTTCCCGTTTGTGAAATTTCCGGGTGTCGATCCCTTACTGGGGCCTGAAATGAAATCAACCGGTGAAGTCATGGGCGTTGGCAAAACTTTCGGGGAAGCCTTTGCCAAATCGCAACGCGCGGCCGGTGTTAATTTGAATCACAGCGGTAAAGTACTCATGAGCATCCGTGATGCAGATAAGCACAAAGCACCGGAAATTGCTAAAATGTTGGTGAGCAAAGAGCACCAGATTGTTGCCACAGGTGGTACAGCCAGATATCTGACTGAAAATGGTATTCCTTGTGAAATTGTCTATAAAGTCAATGAAGGCCGGCCAAATACGGTAGATATGATCAAAAATGATCAAATTCAGCTGATTATTAACACCACAGAAGGCGCAAAAGCCATTTCGGATTCATTCACCATGCGTCGAGAGGCTTTGCAACACCGCATTGCCTATTACACGACGATGGCCGGCGCCAAAGCGGCGTGTTATGCTCTGGGTGAATTGGATGCGGGCGAAGTCAATTGCTTACAAGATTTGCATAAAACCCTGACTTAATAAACTTATAATAATTTTATACTTAAATCAAGATAATAAGCGGGGCTTAACCGTTCGTCCTGGGCTTGTGCAGGGCGGACGGTTAAGCCGTTCATGGCTCGATAGGGCTTTCCAAAGCTTGGTCGATGGGCTGACCATGAACGGCTTACTCCTACTGTCTTGCCTTAAGTTGAAAGCCAAAAATAATAAAAGCTTGGAGCTGTAAAAATGAATAAAGTCCCTCTCACCGTCAAAGGTGCGGAAAAATTACGTGCAGAACTGGAAGAATTAAAATCGGTAGTACGGCCGCGCATTATTGCCGCTATTGCGACCGCCAGAGCGCATGGTGACCTAAAAGAAAATGCCGAATACCATGCTGCCAAAGAGCAACAAAGTTTTGCAGAAGGCCGTATTGCCGAAATTGAAGGCAAACTTTCCAACGCGCAAATCATCGATATCACCAAAGTAGACGCCAATGGCAAGGTCGTGTTTGGGGCAACGGTGGAAATAGAAGCCATTGAATCGGAAAAGCGCGTCACTTATCAAATTGTTGGCGAAGATGAAGCCAGCATTAAGGAAAATCGCATTTCTATCGGCTCCCCGATTGCCCGCGCCTTAATTGGCAAAGAAGTTGAAGATGTGGTCACCGTTAAAGCACCGGGCGGCAATGTCGATTATGAAATTATTTCTATCCAATACATATAGCTTATAACCTGGACCATTAGGCTCTGTTGATTTTTCAGCGGAGCCGTATTATGTTTTTTTATTCTTTGCCTATTTTGTTTAACAACATTCAATCAGTTAGTCCAACTGAATGCCTGCTTATGGCTATTGCGCTATTTGTCTTGCTTTGTGTTAGCGTACCGCCGCATGAGCAAAATTGGCAGCCGAAGCCTTACAACAATTTTCTATTGGCTTCGTGGTTGGGTGGCATGTCCCTTTATTGGGTATTTTGGCCATTTTTTCTACTATTAAACGTGAGCTTGGTTACGACTGATCTATTGGCCAAAAACGGCGCCATAACTGTTTCCGGTTGGGATGATATTCATTTCGTGCTTCTTTTTCCCATTGCTTGGTGGACCACAAGTATATGGCGTTGCTCAAGCAACACGCATTCGTATGTTTGGGCTGCTTTAGCGCGCTTAGCAACTATCTTGGTATTTATTGAATACGGATTGAAGTTGCTGATTCGCATTGATTATCCGCGTATATTTTTCAATTGCGAAGATTTACTGCTGGATTACGGCAGCTGCTTTTAAATAGGTTGCGCGAACAAACCTTGAGTAGCTTTTGGCTGCTTGCTCCTTGATAGAGCCCTCAAGACAAACGTTTATGTTTACAGATTGTCCCGTTTAAATATAGAAAGTTGATCGAACATGAAGGAATCTGTTTAATGCCACTTATTCCATCCGCTAATTTTGATAGCGTGTATAATATTAAATTCATCAGTTTTGGTTTCTGGATGAACAATGCTCAAACAACATTGATTTACAGGGTGCTTGTAAAGCTGTTATCGCCAGAAAGCCAGTAGAAAATACTAACAATGGAGCTTGAATGATGAAACAGCGTATTGATCTTATGGGTTGTCAGATTGACAATCTCACTATGGAAGAAACTCTACAAACGGTTGAAGGTTTTATACAATCCGGTCGCTGT
>SBAV01000149.1 GCA_005239965.1 Methylobacter tundripaludum | reverse complement strand
GCTCCTTGTGTATGGGAAATCAGGCGCGGGTAAAAGAGGGCGCTACTGTGGTTTCCACCTCTACGCGTAACTTCCCCAACCGCTTGGGTAATGGTGCCAACGTGTTTTTGTCATCCGCTGAACTGGCCGCTGTGTGTTCACTTCTGGGTAGAATCCCCACTTTTGATGAATACATGCAGTATGCTGACCAGATCAGTGAAAGTGCAGATGATACTTACCGTTACCTCAATTTTAATCAGATGGAAAACTATCAAAAAGCGATTGATTCGGTTCGAATAAGTTAAAAGGCCAGCGATTAGGTTCGTTGTTTCATCGCTCGAATCTAATCGCTACAGTTTATAGCTATGCAAAAAAAACCAAGCGCATTAACAGATACACCAAGTTCGTCAATGACCCCAGGATTGCTGGTGACGCATTATCGGGACAGGGTCGCTAAACAGCACATTCAGACAGATGAAGCGCAGTTGAATACTTTGCAACATCTTCAGTCGTTACTGGACAAGTTGCTGATTAATATTGCTTACGAGCAAAAATCTACCACAAAGAAACTGTTGTCCAGACGGCCGGAGCCGTGTAAGAGCTTGTATATTTACGGCGGTGTCGGTCGCGGTAAATCCATGTTGATGGATTTATTTTACGAAGCCTGTCCGATCCATCAGAAACGCCGTGTGCATTTCAGTGCCTTTATGGTTGAAGTCCATACTTTCACCCATAAGTGCCGGCAGGAAAAAATCCCGGATGCCCTCCCATTGCTGGCAAAATACATCAAAGAATATGTGCGTGTGTTGTGCTTTGATGAGTTCCATGTCACCGATATTGCCGATGCCATGATTATCGGTCGGTTGTTTGGCGCTTTGTTTGATTTGGGCGTGACTGTGGTCATCACGTCCAATCGCCACCCGAATGATTTGTACCAGGGCGGTTTGCTAAAAGAGCAGTTTTTATTCTTCATTAAAGTTTTGCAAAATGCGGCGGATATTGTTGAGCTGAAGGCGGTGGAAGATTTTCGTTTGCGGCATCCCCACACGCCTAGAATCAGCTATTGCTACCCGCTCGATGCTTACGCCAACGCCTTTATACAGCACCATTTTGATATTTTGACCCAGTGCGCTCCCCGGCAACCGGTGGTGCTGGAGGTATGGGCGCACCGTATTACGCTGACGGCAGTGCATAATGGCATTGTGCTCAGTTCATTTGAAGAGCTGTGTGTACAGCCTTTGGGTGCGGCCGATTACATCAAAATAGCCAGCCTGTTTGATACGCTGATTATTGCCGATATCCCTAAATTAACTGCTGCCATGCGTAACGAAGCCAAACGTTTTGTCAGCCTGGTTGATGCGCTGTACGAACATAAGGTAAGGCTGATTTGCAGTGCTGCCGTGCCGGTTACCGAGCTTTATACCGAAGGTGATGGCTCATTTGAATTTGAGCGCACGGTTTCGCGGTTGATTGAAATGCAGTCGGAGTGTTATTGGAACAACGCCCATTAGATTCATCCGTTGGCTGTGAATTCACATAAGCGTTTTCCTGATACAATTGTCAAAACTGAAACCTAACCTTATCTATCAACCAATGACGACCGAATACCCCATAGGCTCCGTCATGCTCGATGTCGCTGGCTTAACGCTAACGCAACATGAACGTGATGTTATCAACCACCCAAACACCGGCGCGGTCATCTTTTTTGCCAGAAATTACGAAAGCCCCGAACAAATCACCGATCTAATCAGAAGTATCCGAGCGGCGCGGCAAGGCGACATCTTGATTGCCGTCGATCAGGAAGGGGGCCGCGTACAACGCTTTCGCAACGGCTTCACGCGCCTGCCGCCTGCCTGTTGCTATGCAGGCGCATCAGAATTGGCAGAATCTGCTGGCTGGTTAATGGCCGCAGAATTGTTGGCAGTGGGGGTTGATTTCAGCTTTGCACCGGTGCTGGATGTGGATTGCGGTGTCAGCCAAGTCATTGGTGATCGATCCTTTTCAACCGATTGCATAGATGCGGCAAAGCTGGCCAGTGCCTTCAGAAAAGGCATGAACAACGCTGGCATGGCGGCAACCGGCAAGCATTTTCCGGGGCACGGCGCTGTAGCGGCTGATTCGCACTTGGCGTTACCCATAGATGACCGTGATTTCGACACCATAATGGCCAAAGATTTGGTTCCGTTTAAGCAACTGATTGCGGAAGGGTTGGAAGCTATCATGCCTGCCCATGTCGTGTATTCTAAGGTGGATGACAATCCTGCGGGTTTTTCAGCGTTCTGGATACAACAGGTTTTACGTCAACAGCTGGATTTTAACGGCACAGTGTTCAGCGATGACTTAAGCATGGAAGGCGCGGCGTTTGCCGGCGACTTCTCTGAACGCGCCCGCAGGGCGCAACAAGCCGGATGTGATATGTTGTTGGTTTGTAATAATCCAGAAGCCGCTGAACAAGTGCTTGAATCATTGCCGATAACCCAAAACCCTGCGCGTGAGCAACGCCTAAAAGCTATGCGGGGCAAGGCGACACTAAATCGTGAACAATTGCTACAAACTGAAAAATGGCAACACACTTC
>SBAV01000392.1 GCA_005239965.1 Methylobacter tundripaludum | reverse complement strand
TCTTCATTCCAATCGCTTGCCTTGACCAAAAAGCCCTGATCGGTTGTTTCCATGTGTGCTTGTGCCATCACGTCCACGATTGAATAACTGCATTGTCAACTGTCAAACTGACCAGTTCGGCATACTCGATAATTTCCAGGCCGCTAGTCAATTCATCAGGCGCTATGCCTCGCACCGCTAGATCGTCAGCTAATACGCAAAGCCGATTGCATTTCAATTTTTCAGTCAATGCTTCAGCTAAAGCGTCGGTGTCAAGTAGCCTGAATAGTGAGTTTTCAAAAAACACAGCAACATCTCCGCCATCCATGCGCTCCAAAGTTGCAGTTTCAATGGGGGATTGAAAAATAAGATGCAGCATTTTAGGTAGTATCGGTGAGCTTAAGGCCAATGATGCCAAGGATGACCAGGGTAAGGGAGAGGAGTCGATACCAGTCGGCAGATTCTTTAAACAGCACTACGCCCAATATTGCTACGCCGACCGCGCCCATACCTGTCCACACCGCGTAGGCAGTACCTAGCGGCAACGATTTAACTGCCACCATTAACAAATAAAAACTCGCTCCCCCTGATACCATTGTTGCTATGCTGGGCCATAACCTGGTAAAGCCCTGGTTGTATTTAAGACTTACAGCAAAAGCTATTTCCATAAAACCAGCGAAAAATAAAATTAACCATGCCACGTATTACCTCTTTCTATTTATGTTTTTAAGGAAAACTATTCTCTGTTACTACTATGATTGTTTGATTGCAGCGATGGATAACACGGCTAAGAAACGTGCATGAAATAACTTTGCTGAGTTTTCCTTCGCTAGTCTCAACGAACGGAATCAGCGTTTTCAAGTTACTCAACTTATTTCGCGTGCGTTTCTAAACGATAGTCTTGTTGATAATTGTATCAAAACTAACGTGAAAAACAGTTTATTTCGTCAAACTGGGTGGCAACGAGTAATGTCGGCTTATTATGCTTGATAAGGGTGCTGAAGCTGTTTGCATTGACAGGCCACAGAGCTGTAGTGTAAGAACCGTCGAAACCATAAACTTCCAACCGACGACAAAAGACAAAGGCAATACCAATAAAAGAAAGTTTTTGCCTTGGATGCCACTATTGCAATAAAACAAAAAGACCAATCTTTTAAGTGTAAAAACTAGTGTATACAAGATATCAGTATATTCACAGTTGTTGATTGACACTGACGGGGGAAATCGGATACCAGTAAATTGCAACCAATAAAATGTCATGATGACTAGTACTCAGTCACATTTATTCTGTCGGGTAAATCGAAAGACCTACGAGGTTTTAAAAACCTCGTAGGTCTCACACTGGACAAAAATATACCCGACACTTAAAGAGTGACTGAGTACTAGTAAAATTGTTTATCAACGGATAAGATGAACTCAAAATTTAAAATGGAATCAATCGTAATATTGAAAGCAGGTTTTCAGCCGCTATGTTTTTTGCAGCGACAGCCAAGAATGGGCAACTATTTAATCAAGCATTCTGTATTGGGAGTTCAAGATGAATAAGAAAACACGACAACTCGCGACGGTTATTACCGGCCAAAATACCTCGGATGGTGCCGGGGTTAAGCTGAAACGTATTATCAATCCTCAGCAAAATAACTTCGATCCGTTTATCTTATTGGATGAATTTGCTTCCGATAAAGCAACGGACTACATTGGCGGTTTTCCCGATCACCCGCACCGTGGTTTTGAAACCGTGACCTACATGCTGGCCGGCGCCATGTTGCACCGCGATCATCTGGGTAATGAAGGGCATTTGCGTGCAGGCGATGTGCAATGGATGACCGCTGCACATGGCATTATCCATTCAGAAATGCCGGAGCAGGAAAACGGCTTGCTACAAGGCTTTCAGCTATGGATAAATTTGCCGGCAAAAGAGAAAATGAAACGGCCACATTACCAGGAATTTGCTGCTGAGGACATTCCGAACATCGCATTGGCAGACGGCGGTTACATCAAGCTTATCGCAGGAGAGTATATTAGCGGAACGCGAAAAATATCCGGCCCGGTAACAGGTGTGACCACACAACCGTTATATTCTGATGTCGCACTCAGTTCGCAGCAACAGTTGGATATACCGATAAGCTTGCAACATACTGTTTTAGTCTATGTTTACCAAGGTGAGCTGGTTGTCGGGACATCGGACAAGATCTTAAAAGCCGGGCAATTGGGACAGCTAGTTAACGGTGACAACATCCATCTGGCAACACACGATCAGCGGGCACGATGTTTGGTGTTGGCTGCATTGCCGTTAAAAGAACCGATGGTGCAATCGGGCCCGTTTGTTATGAACAGCACAGAAGAAATTGAGCAGGCGTATCGTGATTACCGTGACGGCGTGTTGACGCAGTTTACTGATTAAATTAGCTATTTTTTGGCTATTCGGATAATGTTATGAAGTCCTAACATTTGCCAACAACTCAATCCAGTGCACCACTGGCACATCGGCTTTTTCTTGTAAATGCAGCAGGCAGCCGATGTTCGCGGTGGCAATCAACTCCGGTTGACCGTTTTGAAGATATTGCAATTTATTAGCCCGCAGTTGATTCGAGAGCTGGGGTTGTAAAATGGCGTAAGTCCCCGCCGAACCACAGCACAAATGGGCATCGTTAACCGGTGTTAATTCAAAGCCCAGGTGTTGCAGCAAATCTTCAACCACACTGTTAAGCTGTTGCCCATGTTGCAAGGTGCAGGGCGATTGGAAAGCCAGTTTACGGGGAAGGGGGGTTAAGGCACTTAAATCCTCGACGCGTAGCACTTCACTTAAATCGCGGGTCAACGCCGAAAAAATTGCTGCTTTCTCGGCATAAAGCGGGTCATTACGCAACAAATGCCCATAGTCTTTCAG
>SBAV01000040.1 GCA_005239965.1 Methylobacter tundripaludum | reverse complement strand
GACTATGACTTCAGGAGCCAGGAAAGGATTGTCCGCCGGCGCATTCCAACCCTGGAAATGATTAATGAACGGTTCTCCAAGTATTTGCGCACCTCCCTGTTCAAATTTCTGCACCGTTCTCCGGAAATTTTCTTATATGGCATTCGGATTCAAAAGTTTTCCGAATATACACGCGGGCTGCGTTTGCCAACCAACCTGAACATTATTCGGCTTTTACCGTTGCGGGGGCGGGCATTGATAGCCATCGAACCGAGTTTGATTTTTACTGCGGTAGACAACTTTTTTGGCGGCGGCGGACAGGTTTATAACACGGCTGAGGCCCGGGAATTTACGCCGGCTGAAATGCGGGTCATCCAGATACTCATTGATATGATTTTCAATGACCTGAAAGAAGCTTGGGAGCCCATTATGGCACTCAATTTTGAATATATGAGCTCAGAAATCAATCCACATTTTGCCAATATTGTCAGTGCCGAAGACATTGTGGTGATCTCTACGGTTAATATTGCACTCGAAGGTGGTGGGGGTGACATTAATATTGTCATGCCCTATTCAATGATTGAGCCGATCAAGGCCTTATTGGACACCATTGGCGATGACGGCAATGAAATTGATATCCAATGGAAGCTTGCATTACGCAATGAAATTCTGGGGGCGGAAATGAGCGTGAAGGGTCTCCTGGTGGAAAAAAACCTATCCATAAGGGAAGTCTTGCAGTTAAAAAAAGGCGATGTAATACCTATTGATATGCCAAAAGCGGTGCTGCTTAATGTAAAAGGGTCGCCTGTTTTTACAGGCAAAGCCTGTACCTCAGAGGGTTATTATGCCGTGCAGATTATTGATAAGGTAAGGACTGAATCAATTTTGGGCGATTCAGCATTTGATTATAACGATATTGGTATGAAATAAAATGAGTAAAGAACCAATTGAAACTGATGATGTTAAGGTAGCCGTATTTGAAGAGGTTGACAGCCCGGGTGAAAGTAAAAAACCATCAGCAACCTCAGCAGATGAACTTAACCTTGATGTTATCCTGGACGTTCCGGTTACCCTTTCCATGGAAATTGGCCGGACACAGATTAATATCAGAAATTTGTTGCAATTAAATAAAGGCTCTGTTGTTGTCCTGGACCGTTTGGCGGGAGAACCGCTTGACATTCTGGTGAACGGCACACTGGTGGCCCATGGCGAAGTTGTGGTGATCAATGATAAATTTGGTATCCGCTTAACCGATGTCATCAGTGTATCGGAACGCGTCAAAAAACTAGCCTGATGCCGGTAAAAATAATTCTGTGCTGGCTTTTATTGCTGTGCTTTCCTCCTGCCGGTTTTGCTCTGGCCGGTACGGACCTGCCAATGCAAACAGCCAGGACCGTTGCTTCTGGAGATATTGCAGCCTGGGGCATGGGCTTGCTGATTGTTTTGGGTGTCTTTTTTCTCTGTGTTTGGGGCGCGCGCAAGCTCAATGGCTTAACCGTTGGCGGTGCAGAAAAAATGCGCGTGGTCGATGGATTATCGTTAGGGCTGCGGGAAAAAGTCATTTTGCTGCAGGTCGGCAAGAAGCAGCTCGTCCTAGGGGTGACACCGGGGCGTATTGAAACCCTGCATGTTTTGGAGGGTGATGATTGCCTGATGAAGGAAGAAACGATGTCTGCAACTGCGGAAACCGGTTTCGCGCAAAAATTAATGCTCGCGATAAAAGCCCACACTGAGTACAGCCGAAGTGGCCCGCCCTGATGTGTAACCGCCTTTTATTCCAGTTAGCTATAGTTGCCCTTGCCGTTCTGTTGATTGAAACACCTGCCTATGCAGCACCAGGTATTGACGCCGTAACGGTTACCACGAATAAACAAGGTGGACAGACGTACAGTGTAACGATCCAGATTCTGGCGTTAATGACGTTGTTAACGGTGTTGCCGGCCTTGTTGCTGACCATGACGTCATTTACCCGGATCATGATCGTCTTAAGCTTGTTACGGCAGGCGCTAGGTACAGGCCAGGCGCCGAGTAACCAGGTGTTATTGGGCCTGTCCCTGTTTTTGACAATTTTCATCATGATGCCGGTGTTCGAGAAGGTCAACAGCGAAGCCGTGCAGCCTTATCTGGAAGAAAAAATTGACGTTACCACCGCATTGGCCAAGGCTTCGGAACCGTTCCGGCAGTTTATGCTGAAACAGACCCGGGAAGCTGACCTGGAATTGTTTATCCGGATTTCCGGTCATTCTGAATTGCAATCGGCTGAGGATGTGCCCTTCTCATTATTGTTGTCCGCTTATGTGACGAGTGAATTGAAAACGGCTTTTCAGATAGGGTTTTTGATTTTCCTGCCGTTTCTTATCATTGACCTGGTGGTTGCCAGTGTGCTGATGTCGATGGGTATGATGATGCTGTCACCGATGATTGTGTCCTTGCCCTTTAAAATCATGCTGTTTGTGCTGGCCGATGGCTGGTCTTTGATCATGGAAATGCTGGCGGCGAGTTTTTATGTCAGCTGATCGAAAGCCAAAATTATGACGCCGGAAACCATTTACAAGGTTAGCCAGGATGCAATGATCGTTGCCATCAAGCTGACTGCCCCGGTATTGTTGCCGTCTTTGGCAATAGGCCTGATCATTGCCATGTTTCAGGCCGCCACCCAGATTAATGAGGCGACGCTGACATTTGTTCCCAAGTTAATCATCATCGGGTTGGTGCTATTGATTATGGGGCCGTGGATGCTGCAAATGTTCCTCGATTATTTTCAGGGATTGGTCAGGGAAATTCCGCAATTAATCGGCTGAACAGTGAATTTTACCGAAACGCAAATCCTTGGGCAGGTCGCGTCATTTATCTGGCCACTGCTGCGTATCAGTGCGATGTTTGTGGCCGTCCCGTTGTTTAGCCTGCGCGCTGTGCCCGCCCGGGTCAGGCTGATCCTTTCCGTGGCTATGACGTTCGTGGTTATGCCTTTATTGCCGACCCCTCCGGCTGTTGTCATGTTCAGCTATGAAGGGATCAGTGTGGCTATTGTGCAAGTGATGATTGGCTTGGCCAGCGGTTTTATTGTGCAGCTGGTTTTCGCTGCGGTCGTTTTTGCAGGCCAAGGCGTTGCCTTAAGCATGGGGCTGGGATTCGCCTCCATGGTCGATCCACAAAACGGCCAGCAAGTACCGGTAGTCGCGCAACTTTATGCCATTACCAGCACCTTAACTTTTCTCAGCTTAGACGGTCACCTGCTGTTGATAAAAATGTTGCTGGACAGTTTTGCCAGCCTGCCGATTGGCCTTGACGGCATAACCAAAGCCAACATTTGGACTATCATTAGCTGGAGCAGTCGCCTGTTTGCCGGAGGCTTATTGCTGGCAATGCCTGTTATTGCCAGCCTGTTGCTGGTTAATATCGGTTTTGGCGTGGCGACCCGGGCCGCTCCACAACTGAATATTTTTTCAGTGGGTTTCCCCGTCACGTTGATACTGGGGATGTTGTTGATTTGGCTAACCTTACCCGATGTGCTGGATCAATTTTCCGGTATTTTAACCGATACCTATGATTTGATCGGGCAGTTGTTGAGGCTGTAAAGTATTACAACGATCAATTTATCATCATATTCAAGCTTTGATAATCCCTATTATTAGGTAAAAACATGAAAAAAGACGCTATAACGATAAAGGAAAATGGCGGAAATAGTCTTCCTGCCCATACAGCTTTCGACGCCAAGCAGCTTGATGTGTTTCAATCGTTTTTATGCAATACCAGTAACGAAAAAGATAAGCTTTCAAATACCGTTGAACTATGGGATAGCATTCCCAAATATTCCATCTCCCAACAAGCCATGAATGGCCTCAGAACGAAAGAAGGGCTTTTACCACGCCTTGAAAAAATCTTCATATACAGGGCGGGAGAATACAAAATTCGTGTAACTGCCGCAATTATAGATTCCGATGATGGCGAAGAAAAAGCCTATTATCCCAGTGCCAATGAAGAGCTGGTGGAGGATGCCCTACGCAAGATAGCGGCAGAACAGAAAAAAGGCTTTTTCGATAAGCCTGATTTTAAAAGCGGCGTGGTATTTTCGCTGCATTTGTTACGGAATGAGTTAAAAAAACGTGGTCATACCAGATCCTATTATGAAATCATTAAAAGCCTGAATATTTTATCGGGCAGCCACATAGAAATCCTGCTTCCTAACGGCAAGGGCTTTGCAAAAACAAACTATCTTCCGTCACTGGCCGCTGTTTCCAGACAAAAATTAAACGAAGACCCTGATGCCAAATGGATAGCGCATTTTCATCCACTGGTAACCCAGTGCATTGATACCTTAAGTTTTCGCCAGTATAACTATCACCAGATGATGTCTCACAGTACCCAGCTTGCCCGTTGGCTACACAAGAAATTGTCTCACAATTACACCAATGCCTCTTGCACCGTTCCCTATCAAATATGGCTTTCAACCATTTGCAGAGACAGCGGCTTGCTGGAATATAAACGACCCAATAATGTCGTAAGGAAATTTGAAGAGGCTTTAACGGAGCTGAAAAATAATGCTGTTCTCATTGCTTTTAGCCGGGAAGAAGATCT
>SBAV01000077.1 GCA_005239965.1 Methylobacter tundripaludum | reverse complement strand
CTCATTGACAAAGCGGCTTTTTTTGCCTGTACCCGAATAATGCTTATGCACCCATTCCGCAACGCTGGTGTCCAGCGAGACGGTTACTACGGTTGTGTATCGTTTTGTTTCCATATCAATATCTTTAATAAATTAAAATACACAAACAATATAAACTATTTTATAAAAACAATCAATATAATTTATTTTATAGCCTATTTTGCTTTAGTTTTTCAAATTGTGCCAATCTTTCGATTATGTATTTTTCTGCAAGCGCCTGGCGTTTTTCAAGCAAGTCAAAGTCTGATTGTGGGAAGTTGCACCAGACTTTATGACATATAAAAAACTCGTCATGGTAGTCAGGGTCGTAACTGACAAATAACCCGCTATCAGTGCCCATTGCTTGCGCGTTTCCAAGCAACTGCCAGTAATACCCTGGCTCTGTTGTTTTAAGCGACTCAGCATCGCTTATATTTAAAATATAGTCATCGTGTGTAGCTGAATCAGGGCACTTTATTTCTCCTGGTTTGTCGCCGTTAACGAGCAATATTCTTCCGTCCGGTGTTCCACCAAAATAGGCATTAAACTTTAAAAACTCTTGATTTTCGCCAGTTGCGACAAAAACAAGCCCTTCATTTTCAAGGTGCTTAATGGCCAAAATTTCTGTGTTAGTACCCCACTCCATTGACTTGCTTTTAAAGTCTTTAATGCGCTCTTGGTTGGGCTTTGTTCTTAAGTCTGCTACAACCTTTTTTAAGTAAGTTATTGCTCCAGGTGGCAATATTTCGCGTTTATCAATTGCTGGCTTTGGCTGATTTTTTGCCAAGCTGCCGCTTTTTAAATAAACCGCCTCTGGCTCTATTGGCTCTTCCATCCAATCCAAGTGAGTCATAATCAAGTGATAATTGCTTGACGTACAGCGACCGCGCCTTGAACAAAGCCACTCCCACCGGATTTGTTCGGGTGATTTTAAAATCTCAGCTTCTAATCCCTCAAAATCAAACGCCCCTGGTGTATCAAAAATTGATAAATCAGCCATAAATTACCCCTTGATTACGCGGCGTAATATTTCAATTTCAAAATGGTGTGATTTGTTTTGATTGGTCTTGTTTTTTTTCTCACCAAGATACGTAATAATTAACGGCGTGGCGTATGAATAAGTCACAATTCGACCGGCACGAACACCGCTTTTAATATTGCTTACCAATACTTTTTGGCTTACGCGGTATTGTTTCATTTTGCCATCTTCCATTTTTACCAGCGTGATGCACTCCACTGGAAACAAGATGTGTTTTTCTTCGTCAGGGCAACCAAATTTAGGCATCATTTCTGTAGTCATCTCGACAACAAAGCCGTGGAATTTTTCACCAATCTTTTCAGGTGTCCAATATCCGATATTAACCGCCATTGGCTCGACTTCGTAGCCTGCCGACAAGTCGGGCAACGACTCAGCATTAGCAAGACTGCATTCTTCTAAATATTCAGCGGTAAAGCGTGGATTGTTTAAACTGACTTGTGCCAAGTATGTTGATTGTGTTTCGGTTACTGCTAAGCTTGTTTCTTGTGTCATTTTCTTTTCCTCGATTAATTATTAAAATCACGTTGTTTGCGCTTTGGCTTCAACGTGATTAGGATTATACGCTTAAATTAATTCATTACAAGCTTTGTTTGTAAATCATGATATAATAGCCGTGATTTAAATTTTTAAAGGAACTGAAGTGGCGAATAAGGCATTGATTAAAGCAATAAAAGAAGCTGGTTCACAGTCTGAGCTAGCGAGAAGAATTGGGAAGTATCCGCAACTTGTACAAGACTGGGTTAGTAAAAATAGGCCAGTGCCCGCTAAATGGGTTTTGGCTGTCGAAAAAGCTACAGGTGTAACCAAAGAAGAGTTAAGACCAGATTTGTTTAAAATAGGCGAACAGAAATGAAAAATGAAATATTAGTACGAAACAACCAACTATCAACAATACATAAAAACTATTTAGCAAAGTACGCGGTAGAGTTTTTCGAGCGCAAGAAAGTTAAAAGCTATGGATTATGGGCAATTTACGTTAAGGCTGATAACGGGAAATATCCAAAAATCCCCACTGCTTACGGAAAAACAGAAACGCTCGAACAAGCTAACTTACAGTTAACCGCATGGTGCATGGAAAACAATATCACTTTTGATGATATTCGTTCGGACATGTGCCCGTGGTGACTGGTTAAGGATTTGTTAGAAGGTAAGTCGGGGGCTGAATTTTTCGCAAGGGGAATTGAAAAAAGATTGGTTGCTAATCAAGTTTCTGAGCAACAAAACCCAATGAACGATCTTGTTCATGTGGTTGGCGAGGTGGCATTTACTGATAGTTTGAAAATTGCCGAGAAGTTCGGAAAAAGACATGATAGCGTCCTTAGGGCGATAGACAACTTACCGATTATCAATGGAAACAAGAATTTCTCGATGCTTTTGAGTTTATGGGGGATTACATCTATCGCCACAAAGCTGCATTTGTAGACCCACCAAGAACGGCACTGTTGGATGATAAACGTAAAGCCCATGTACAGATGATGACTGCATTAAGTGATTCCAGAAGCGAACAAGGCAAAGAAACTGCAAAGGTTCATTACATGAGTGAGAATAAGCTTTGTAATTCCTGT
>SBAV01000527.1 GCA_005239965.1 Methylobacter tundripaludum | reverse complement strand
GGCACCACCCTGCATGAATTTGATATTGATGCCGCCCTCAAGCGGCGACCGGCCATCATCCTGGTCGATGAACTGGCGCACACCAATGCACCGGGGTGCAGGCACCCCAAGCGCTGGCAGGATGTGCAGGAGTTGCTGGATGCCGGTATCGACGTCTACACCGCGCTGAACGTCCAGCACCTGGAAAGCCTCAACGATGACATCGGGCAGATTTCCGGGATACGGGTTTGGGAGACGGTGCCGGATACGGTGTTTGAAGATGCCGACGAAGTCGAACTGGTAGATTTGCCGCCCGACGAGTTATTGATTCGTCTCAAGGAAGGCAAGATTTATTTGCCGCAACAAGCGCAGGAAGCGATCAATCATTTTTTCCGCAAAGGCAACTTGATTGCCTTGCGGGAATTGGCGTTGCGGCAAACCGCCAACCGTGTTGACGCGCAGATGCTGGATTACCGCGAAGGCCATGCCATTCGCGAGGTCTGGCAGGTCAACGAACGGATTCTGGTGTGCATAGGCCCTAATGCCTTGGCAGAACGTTTGGTCCGGGCGGGCAAACGCCTGTCCGCCAGCTTGCGTGCCGAATGGATCGTCGCTTATGTCGAAACGCCGCAATTGCAGCGGTTGGCGGCAGAAAAACGCGATGCGGTGCTGCGAATCTTAAGATTGGCGGAGCAGCTCGGTGCGGAAACGGTTACCCTTAGCGCGCCGGAAATGAGTGAAGCAATCATCCGTTTTTCCCGCGAACGCAATATCAACAAAATTTTACTCGGCAAGCCCAGCCGTCGCGGTTGGAAACGCTGGCTGCTGGGGTCGGTGGTCGATGTGTTGATCAGCCAGGCGCACAATATCAACATTTATTTGCTCGGCAGCCCACAGTCGGTGGAGCGTAGCAAGGCCGAGCCGTCCCAGTTCCGTAAGACCTCATTGCCGGGGTTGCGGCAACGATCGATGGTTAAAAAGAAAGGTTATTATCAGGGGTATGGTTGGGCTTCGCTAACTACGCTGTTCAGCGCTTTAATTGCCTATCTGATGGCGGGTCGCCTGGAACTTGCCAATCTGGTGATGGTGTTTTTGCTCGGTGTGGTGTTTATCGCCACGCGCTTCGGGCGTGGGCCGTCGGTTTTTGCTTCGGTGCTGGGGGTTGGCATCTTAGATTTCCTGTTCGTGCAGCCCTATTACAGTTTTTCGGTGGCCGACAGCCAGTATCTGATCACACTGCTCGGAATGCTGGTGGTTGGTATTGTCATCAGCAATTTGATGGTCAATGTCCGCTCTCAGGCTAAGGTGGCTTCACACCGGGAAAGGCGTGCCGCAGCCCTGTATGCGATGAGTAAGGAGCTGACCAGCAGCCAAACTGAAGAAGAAATCGTCATCACTGCGGTTCGCCATCTGTATTCGGAATTCAGCAGCCCCAACGTTATCCTGTTCCCGGACAGCAATGGCCGCATGGTTTATCCCTCTCAAAAAAGCATTGCCGAATCGTTGCGCGGTGCTGATCTGAGTGTCGCGCAATGGGTTTTCGATCATAACGAAATGGCGGGGCAGGGCACCAATACTTTGCCGGGCGCTGCGGCTATCTATTACCCTATTCATAATGAAGACAACGTGCTGGGGGTATTGGCGTTGCTGCCAGTCAACCTGCGCCGGGTGTTCCTGCCGGAACAGCAGAAACTCCTGGAAACTTTTTTACGGCAGATCGGCCAGGCTGTGGAGCGAATCCGTTTTGCGGAGCAGGCCAAAATTACGCAAATGCAGATGGAAGCGGAACGCTTACGTAATTCCCTGCTCAGTGCCATATCCCATGATTTGCGTACACCGCTGGCAACTATCATCGGTTCGGCCAGTGCCCTGGCGGAAGACGACGGCCATTTGCAGCCGCAAGACAAACTCGACCTGAGCCACGCCATTGTCGACGAAGCCGAACGCATGTCGAATCTGGTCAACAACATTCTGGACATGGCAAGGCTCGATGCCGGTGTCGTGGAACTGAACAAACAGTGGCATCCACTGGAAGAAATCATCGGTACGGTGTTGACCCGATTGCAGAAACATCTGGCCGGCCGGCAGGTCAAGGTCAAGTTACCACCGGGAATCCCGATGGTTTATGCCGATGCCGTGATGATTGAACAGGTGCTGATCAACCTGCTGGAAAATGCAGCGCGCTATACACCGGCCGGAAGTGAATTGGAGATCACCGCCGAGATTGCAGCGAACACCGTTGAGATTGCCGTCGCCGATCACGGGCCGGGCATTCCAAAAGGCTTGGAAAACCACCTGTTCGAAAAGTTTTACCAGGCCCGTCACGAAGCTGCACAGAGTGGTGTTGGGCTGGGGCTGGCGATATGCCGCGCTATTGTCGAAGTCCACGGTGGCCGCATCCATGCCCAGAACAGGCCGGAAGGGGGGGCGGTGTTTACGTTTGTGTTGCCGGTTGATCTGTCGCCGCCGATAATGGCACCTGAAGAATGATGCAAAACCAGTGGACATAGACACCCATGGCTAAAACCGATCCCATTATCGTTATCATAGAAGACGATCCGCCCATCCGGCGTTTTCTGCGCACTGGCCTGCGTACCCAGGGATTTTCGGTGTTTGAAGCTGACACCGGCAAGCAGGGCATCATCGAAGCCGGTGTCCGCAAACCGGATCTGGTT
>SBAV01000277.1 GCA_005239965.1 Methylobacter tundripaludum | reverse complement strand
GTGGAGGCTTCGGTCAGCAGATAGCTGATGAACACCATGACTCCGGCAGCGATAATGCCGGTCAACCCGACTTCGCCCCATTCGGCGCGGCCATTGCGGGCCTCGTTGAATTTAGCGATGGTGATCCAGGCGATCCATAAGAACGCCGCCGTTGCGATGACCAACCCCAACACCAGGCCAGCATCCTTTGAATAGCCTTTAATCAGGTTCAACCAGTTGCCGGCCGGTGCGCCGGTGCTGGGTGCCGTGGGTGTCGGCAACGCCGCCTGCCCGTTAGCACTGAACAGTAAAAGCCACGTTACCGCCGTGGCGGTTAAACACTTAAGTTTGGAAATAGCCATAAAACTCCTTGTTCAAACATGACACGATAATTACCCCACTAAATAACCCAGCAACAGCATGACGACCGCCGTTCGTACCAACAAAGTAGACAGCTCGTAAAACGAAATCTGCCCGCTTTGCCAACGTTGCAGTTGCCGGTAAGCCAGCCAGGCACCAAAAGTTAAAAACACTAAAGCCCCGACACTGGCAATACCCAGCGTCAGGCTGTCACCGGAGACACCGGCCGATTGCTGGAACAGCGCCAGTTGGTTTGCTGTCACCGGCGTTACCTTGTTCGGTAATCCCCTTTAAGTGGCGGAAAACTGCGCGGTTGCTGGTGCGTGGCTGTCGTGTGTTCACGCAGGCCAAGCTTCATGCGCACCAGGTCGTCCCGAAGCCAACCGTATTCAAACCGGACAGTGGCATCGGGGTCGGCCTGGGCCTCTGCTACGGCTATCATCGGTGCCAAGGCATCCAGTTCATGCGCCACCCGCGCCAGGGCTTCACGTTCGCCGTCCGGATCGGCAATCACTGGCCCTGCCACTAACAGGCCGACCGTTAGAAATAAAAATGCACGCATGAGTCAACCTCCCTTAAGTCCACCACTCGGAGGCATAATCTACGCAGATTTTTTAAAAAAAATAGCGAAAACCGTCCTTCCAAATAGGACAGTTTTTGGGTGGAACGCACGACGGGAATAGGAAAACGTAATAATCAATACAAATGGATCACGAATACAACGTAACCATAAGCACTTACGCGGCATTGTAAAGGCTGTAGAAACTCAAAAAGGTTTACAATAGGCATCGTACGGCAGTAAAGCACTGTAGAGTGCTTCTATCATCTGAGCTTCCGTAGCCGTCTGTGAATCCCATGCGTCACGTTGACGACACGGTTTATTTTGATTGCTGCCCATCTTAATCCTCCCAAAAAACGATCCTTGTAAAAAATCATGAGTACTCATACTGTTCAAGACATTGCCAAGCAAAGTCGCTTGGCTGCACGCCAGCTAGCCTTAGCACCCGAATCAATACGAAATCTTGCCCTGGCTAAAATGGCCGAGACGCTGGAGTCGATAAAACATCAGGTTCTGGCGGTTAATGCCCAGGACATTATTAAAGCCCGCGATGAAGGGCAATCGGAGGCGATGGTCAAACGTCTGACGATTGATGAAAAAACCTTTCAGTACATGCTCTCCCGATTAAGGGAGGTGGCACAACGGCCAGACCCGCTGAATCGGATACTGGCGGGCCATACCAATCCGGCGGGACTGCGGGTCTACAAAAAATCGGTGCCGCTCGGTGTGATCGGCATTATTTATGAGTCACGCCCCAACGTCACCACGGATGCTGCTGGGGTATGTATAAAAAGCGGTAATGCGGTGATTTTGCGCGGCGGATCGGAAGCCCTGCAAACCAACACCTTACTCGCCGATGCGATGATTGAAGGTGCTGTTAACGCAGGTCTGCCACAACATACGATACAGATTATCCGCACGTCCGGGCACGAAGCGGTGGGGGAACTGCTGAAAATGGATGGATATATTCTGATTGTACCGGATTATGGGGTCGGTCGAAATTCCCTGAGCGAGGCGGAAATCAACAGATTTTGTAACCAATTATCATGGTACGAGTAGCCATTCAGTCTATCCGCTGGACTTTTTACACCGAGATATTTTTTGGTCGTCATTGGGTTTGAAGGCGCAAAATTATAAATAAGTGCCCAGCCCCTGATATTAAGTTCGCCCGCCCCCAAGGAGCCATGAAAGTACTGGGTACTAAAAAGGTGTCGATCCATGCGTTGCATCAAGCGATCCAGCATATTGCTGGTTCGGTAACAGCCTGGATGGTCATAGGCGGCAGCATAGAGCCGGTTATTTTTCCTAAGCTTTTTAATGGGTTCCGAAATAACAGCAGGTACGTCTTGAGATGCATCGCACCACTCATCCAATCTCCTAACCCGTTGGCTATACGACTTTTTGTTGGTTGCCCGATAGCAATTCCATAGTTTGTCAGTCACTTCCAGGAACATGTCACGAAACTTGATTTTAGCCCGGTCACGAATTTTAATGAAAATATGTAGGAAACAGCATATTATCAATATGTTAGAAAAAATGGTTTGCCACGCCTTTTGGGTGGCTGACCATCCGTCTGTGTTGACTGTTTCGGGTTTATAGCTGGGTTCAAGCCGTTGCGCTTCTCCAGCAAAGACACCATAAGCCTTGGTTAAAGCGACCTCTCCGGCATTTCCCGCCATCGCAACACCTAAAATGCAGTGATTGGCCACCGTGGTTGCAACGTAACATTTTTCGCCAGCAAGACGGCTGTGTTTTTCATCGGCGATGAGATGCACAGGCAATAGTGTATTGTGGTGAACCGTTGTCCCTACCAGACTATTACGACCCAGATGGTTTTCTAGCCGATACCAATACATCGCACTTCGGCCGAAGACGTAGCTAAGTGCATAAAAAGGCACATCAAATTTTCTCAGATATAAGGGTTTTTCAACATCATC
>SBAV01000078.1 GCA_005239965.1 Methylobacter tundripaludum | reverse complement strand
GGTATTCGGCATAGGTTAACGCCGACAACCCGACACGAAAACGCACACCCGGAGACTCATCCATTTGCCCGAAAACCATCAAGGTATCCGCCATTACACCAGTTTGCTGCATTTCTTTCCACAACTCATGCGCTTCACGGATACGCTCGCCGACCCCGGCAAAAACCGAAACGCCTTTATGGATGGCAGAAACTGCATGGATAAATTCCATAATCAAGACAGTTTTCCCGACACCCGCGCCGCCGAACAATCCGGTTTTTCCACCCTTGACGAAAGGGCACAATAAATCGATGACTTTAATGCCGGTCTCCAGAATTCCGGTTATTCCGATAGCTTCTGACAACGGCAATGGTTTTGCATGAATATTGCGGAATTCGTTTTGTGGCAAAGGCAGCTGCCCGTCCGTCCAAGGGTTCACCAAAGATATTCAACAACCGGCCTAAACATTGTTCAGACACAGGGACCTGTAAGGGCGTGCCAGCATCATAAACGGCCAGGCCGCGACTTAGGCCCGCAGTGCCGTGCAGGGTAATGGCCCTGACATGCCGCTTATCGAGATGCTGATGCACCTCAAAAAAATAAGTGATGTGGTCAAAGCGGGTGTATAAGGCTTGGCGCAAGGGCGGCAACCTGGCACAATCTATGATCACTACAGGGCCATGCGCTTCGGTTATGGTTCCAATAGCGTCTTGTTCTTTATTTTGTACCTGTAAACTATTCAATGCGGCGTCCCTTTTCTGGTTAGGAGTGTAACGGTTTTCAGGCAATTTATACAGTTTTCATTCCACCGCATTATTACCATATTGCAACAACTGTGCAATCAGCGCATTTATAGGCTAATGTAATAGCCGTGGACATTCCAGATGATTAGACTTGGGCAAACTAATGAGACATTTCATTCACAGCATCGCAGAAAAAAATCACAATCAGGCAACGCGTTTGTTGCAAATCTTAAGGGCGGTTCAGTCCCGCTATCATTATGTACCCAAAGATGCGATAGAGCAGTTAGCCGAATTGTTACATATTCCTCGAACTCGCATTATCAGTGTTGTTGAATTTTACAGTTTTTTTCATTTGCAGCCCAGAGGGCAGTATGAGCTTCTGATCAGCGATTCCATTACTGACCACATGCTAGGCAAGATCAATTTGATCGATTATCTGTCTAAACAACTGAATGTTGCTGCCGGAACGGTACGCGAAGACGGGAGGGTCAGCCTGGATAATACGTCTTGCACCGGATTGTGCGATCAAGGCCCGGCTGGACTGGTAAACGGCTATCCGTTGACGCGTTTGGATCGCCCACGCATCGACTGCATTGCCGACCTGATTCATCACCAAAAGCCGTTAACCGAGTGGCCAAGCGAGTTGTTCCAGGTAAGCGATAACCTGATCAAATCCGGTTTGTTGTTAAACCATACCATTGCACAGGGCGAGGCGCTTCAAGCAACATTTCAACGGGGCTTGCAGGAAACACTGGCGGAAATTAATCAATCAGGACTACGCGGGCGGGGTGGAGCCGGTTATTCCACAGGCTGGAAATGGCATCTGTGTTACGAAGGGCCTGAAGAGGAGGCGTTTTGCGATGTAGGCGCGCAAAAGCAATTGCAACGCTATGTGATTTGCAATGCCGATGAAGGCGAACCCGGTACATTTAAAGACCGGGTGCTGTTAAACAGTTACGCGCATCAGGTGTTTGAGGGCATGACGGTTTGTGCGGCAATTATCGGCGCGGCGCAAGGCTTCTTGTATTTGCGCGGCGAATACCTGTTTCTTTATGACAAACTGCAAGCGATATTAAGCGAACGGCGGCAGGCAGGATTGCTGGGCAACAATATTTTGGGTCAACAAGGGTTTAATTTCGACATTGAAATCTGCTTGGGGGCAGGCGCTTATATCTGCGGTGAAGAATCGGCTCTTATCGAGTCGCTGGAAGGCAAGCCTGGCATACCGCGCAACCGCCCGCCTTATCCTGTGACACAAGGCTATCTGGGAAAACCGACGGTAGTCAATAATGTAGAAACTTTTCTTGCGGCCGCAGCTATTGCCGTGCATGGGGGAAGCTGGTTTGCGAACGTCGGCACGGAAAAATCAAAAGGCACTAAAATCCTGAGCATCAGCGGCGATTGCGCATGTCCCGGTATTTATGAATATCCGTTTGGCACAAGCATTCAGGCTATTCTTAACGACTGTGGGGTTGTTGATGTGTTGGGTGTACAAGTGGGCGGGCCATCGGGAACGTTTATTTCCAATCAGGAATTTGAGCGTAAACTGGCTTTTGAAGATTTAGCCACCGGTGGATCGTTCATTATTTTTAATACAACTCGTAATATTCTTGATATTGTACATAACTTCACCCATTTTTTTGCCCACGAAAGCTGCGGATTCTGTACGCCCTGTCGAGTGGGAACATCGTTATTGAAGAAACAGCTTGATAAAATTGTAGACGGGCATGGCTCGGCCGGGGATGTAGTTGCGCTGGAAGAGCTCTGTCAGATTATTAAAACACACAGCCACTGCGGACTAGGGCAAACGGCGGCCAATCCGGTGCTAACGACGCTGGAGCGCTACCCCGATTTGTATCAAAACCAGTTGAAAAAAATCAGCTATGAACCGGGCTTTGATTTGGATGGCGCTCTCGAAACCGCACGGCGCATGGCGAAGCGCAATGATGATCGCGCACACTTGGCACAAATTGGGGAAGATCATGCGTAAAACAATGACTATTGACGGCAAAACGATCCCTTTTGAAGCCGGGCAAACCATTATGGAGGCGGCGACGGCAGCAGACGTCTATATTCCACATTTATGCCATCATCCAGATTTTACCCCGCACGGCAGCTGCAAGCTTTGCACGGTCAGCGTCAATGGCAGAACATGTTCGGC
>SBAV01000335.1 GCA_005239965.1 Methylobacter tundripaludum | reverse complement strand
TTGGCAGACTCAGGCGAAATCCAGTTAGGCAGTGACAGCGATGAATTCATCTAAAACCTATGGATTTTCGCCATCCGAGCTCGCATCGTTAAGCGTATGGCGTATGCCTGATGTTCCCGTAAACCCAGGGTCACTGGCTTTGGCAGAGGCCCAAAATTCCGAGCCCCTATCAATGGCTGTTTTAACGGTAGACGAAATCGAAGCCATGCAAAAGCAGGCGTATGATGAAGCGTTTGCGCAAGGTAAACAGGATGGCTATAGCGAAGGTTTTAATGAAGGGGAAAGGCAAGGCTATGCTGAAAATATGCAGGCGTTGCAAAAAAAGGCGGCAGAATTCGCCTGTCTTATGGAATCATTAAGCCAACCGCTTAAAGTGCTTGATGCCGAAGTGGAAAAAGAGTTGGTCAAACTGGCTATGGCTATTGCAACGCAAATAATACGCAGGGAAATTAAGCTGGATCCAGGGCAGGTTATTGCCGCCGTCAGGGAAGCGATAAAGGTGTTGCCGTTATCGTCACAAAAAATCAGCTTGCATTTGCACCCTAAAGATGCCGAACTTGTGCGTTCTGCATTGTCATTGGACAAAATGACCCCGGCCTGGCGGGTTGTTGAGGATCCATTGATTACCCGTGGCGGTTGCAGAGTCGATACGGAAGTTTCCCATATTGATGCCAGCGTGGAAAATCGATTGGCTGCCATTGTCGCAACACTGTTTGGCGGTGAACGGCAACACGATCGTAAGGATACAGGAGATAGGGCGCCAACAGTAGGGGTTTTAGGCAATGCAGGGACAATTGCCGGGGATAAACATTCGTGATCCCGAACGCAGACAGGTCACAGCTTTGGCTGAACCAATTAAAGCCCTACGCCAAAAAATTGGCAGAAGCGCCTGAACTCATTGTTGAGGGTAAGCTTTTCCGTATGGTAGGGTTGACCCTGGAAGCCGTGGGATGCAGGGCCGCTATTGGTTCTCGTTGCCGGATTGAGGCCAAAAGCGGCAAAATAATCGAGGCGGAAGTGGTTGGCTTTGCCGGCGAGCGGGTTTTTTTGATGCCAACAGGCGAGTTATATGGGCTTGAACCGGATTGTCGCGTCATTCCTTTGGGTAAAAATAGCCTGGCCCGCGTAGGTTATGGTTTATTGGGCAGGGTTCTGGATGGCGCAGGAAATCCACTGGATGATAAAGGCCCGCTTAAAACCGAGGCCCAGATTTCACTTAATGGCATACCAATAAACCCTTTGTCGAGAAAACCTATCCGCGAACCGCTCGATGTCGGAGTGAGGGCGATCAATTCGCTGCTTAGCGTGGGACGGGGCCAACGGATGGGCCTGTTTGCCGGCACAGGCGTTGGAAAAAGCATATTGCTTGGCATGATGACAAAATTTACCACCGCCGATATTGTTGTGGTCGGATTGATTGGGGAGCGGGGCCGAGAAGTCAATGAATTTGTCCAGAAAATTCTGGGCGAAGAGGGCCTTAAAAGATCCGTGGTCGTTGCCACGCCTGCCGATTGCCCCCCGTTGATGCGGGTACACGGGGCTTTGCTTGCAACCAGTATTGCAGAATATTTTCGTGATCAAGGCCGTGATGTTTTGTTATTGATGGACTCATTAACACGGTTTGCCCAGGCGCACCGTGAGATTGCCTTGGCTATCGATGAGCCGCCTGCCACCAAAGGTTATCCTCCTTCTGTTTTTGCCAAATTACCGCACCTGGTGGAACGGGCCGGCAATGCCAATGTGGGAGGTGGATCAATAACGGCTTTTTATACGGTGTTGGCAGAAGGCGATGATACCAATGATCCGATCGCCGATGCGGCCCGGGGGGTGTTGGACGGCCACATTGTCTTATCCAGAGGCCTTGCTGAAGCGGGACATTTTCCGGCAATAGACATAGAGGCGTCAGTGAGCCGTGTCATGCCGGACATTGTGGATGCCGGACATTTACAGATGGCGCGGGATGTCAGGCGATTGTATTCACTTTATCAGCAAAACCGGGACTTAATCAGTGTCGGCGCCTATCAACCTGGTTCTGATCCTCGAATTGACCAAGCCATTGAAAAAAATGCCGCCATTGTGGATTTCCTGCAACAGGATATGAATGAACCGGTTGATATAAACCGCAGCCTGCACGAACTGGAAATTTTGTTAGGTTTAAGTAAGGCTTCTACCTGACGATGAAAAAATCACAGCGTATTAAGACAATAGTCGAGATTAAAGCGGCACAAGAAAAAAACACGTTGGAAGCGTTGGGGACATCCCAGCGAAAAGTGTTGGCCCTGCAAGCACAAGTGGAAAGTTTAAAGAAATACCGGCAGGAATATCAGGATAGATTCAATGAAATGGGGCACGATGGCATCAGGGCTGTGCAGTTTCTTGAATTCAGGTCATTTATGGATAAGCTGGATAAGGCAATAGCGGGGCAGGAACATTCTCTGGAAACGTGCAAAACAGACTGCGTGACTAAGCGAAAAATCTGGGAAGGCATGCACCACCGGACCCAAAGCCTGCAAAAAGTTTATAATTCTGCGCTGGCTGCAGAAATAAAACAGGCCAGCAAGTTTGAACAATTGGAACAGGATGAGCGTGCATCCAGATCAGGGAGAAACAGTTCAGGCAGCATGAGAAATGCCTGACTTACCCTCTATGTAGCCGCTCAAAGAACTAGGCATAGAGGCTCAATAAACCTTTACTGACAACACCCCGATCCTGTTCAGTTTTTTCTATTGTGCCGGGAACGTCTTCAGCGCCTTGTTCATGATTTTCTGACGCTTTGAAAAAAGCTTGGGAGTGTGATCGCCCCTGATCTGGCGTAGCGTTCTGGGAAATATTTACATTTGCCAGATTGAGCTGCTGAGTGGCCAGCATTTCCCGTAACTTGGGAATGGAAGCTTCAAGGGCTTCTTTGACTTCCGCATGCTGCGCTGTAAACATAATGGTCGCCTGATCCTGATTAACATCAATACGAACCGATAGGGGGCCAAGATGCGCTGGATTGAGATTGATTTCTGCCGCCGGTAGCGCTTTGTTGTTCATCCATACAATCTGTTCGCCAAGATCCCTGCTCCAGCCAGGATGGGTCAAAGGTTTTGTTATTGCCGGAATATTTGTTCCATTGTCAACTGGCCTATGGAACGGGGTCATATCTGCGATGGCGCCAGGC
>SBAV01000285.1 GCA_005239965.1 Methylobacter tundripaludum | reverse complement strand
CGTAGAAATATTATGTTATTGCCCATTGTTCGTGTTTTTTGTGTTTTTTGTGGATAAATTAAAACAAGATGCAGGTATATTGTTTATCGAAAATCACCTAACCCAATAAGATACGTTACGCATGGGATATACCGAAACAACAGCTTACAAGATAACAATACCTTCGCCAAACGTGTAAGGTCAGTTGAAAAATGGCATTTGAGAAATTTTAACTTATTGATTTTACTGTAACTGCTTAAACTGATTTCCTGATTAGCAAGATGTTTCAGCTAAGCCGAGACTGACAGGGTGTGACCATATCAGATTTACATAAACTTAGATGGAATAACATTTTTCAGGCGGTTATATTTTTAAAATCATAACCAAATTCATGATTTTTTGCTTTAGCTGAAACATCTTGCTAATCAGGAGGAAATATGCGTTTACGGGATAAAAACAAGAGAGACGTGTGCTAAAAAAATCCCAACCCCCGCTGCAACTGACACTGCAACCTTCTACCCGCTTAAAACAATTCCTCATTATCGTCCATACGCTTGCCTTGGCTGCCTGTATGGCGAATGCTTTAGCGCCTGTTTTTAAAATTGGCTTGGCTGCGGTTGTTGGCGTGCATTTTGGGTTTACCCATAAACGCCTAAAAAACGAGTATTGGATAATTCGGCATACTGATGTCAACGGATGGGAAACGTTGATAGACGGTCAATTTGAAGCCATCCAGATTCTCGATTCGACGGTGATCACCACTTTTGTCATCTTCCTGCACTTTAAATACCGAAGCAAGGTTAAATGCCATATTGCCGTGTTAAGCGATGCGCTAGCAACCGACGATTACCGGCAATTCATCGTCAGGCTGAAAACGACAAGAATAAAATGAACTTTTTAGATTGTGCCTATAACTTGTATAATCCCCCGCCTTAATCAGCTCAAATTGCGCTGTCCCCTTCTTTCTTTACCCTGAAAAATCACCCAGAGAACCCTATGGCACTGTATTGCGGAATTGTTGGTTTACCGAATGTTGGTAAATCAACCTTATTTAATGCGCTTACCCGCGCAAAAATTGCGGCAGAAAATTATCCATTTTGCACCATTGATCCTAACGTTGGTGTCGTGCCTGTGCCTGATAGCCGTTTGGATAAACTGGCGGAAATTGTCAAACCGGAACGTATTTTGCCCACAACGATTGAATTTGTAGACATTGCCGGCTTAGTGGCAGGCGCTTCAAAAGGTGAGGGCTTGGGTAACCAGTTCCTGGCCAATATCCGCGAAACTGATGCTATCGCCCATGTGGTACGTTGCTTTGATGACGACAATGTTATCCACGTTGCCGGAAAAATCGACCCAATTTCTGATATAGAAGTAATTAATACCGAATTGGCGCTGGCCGATATGGCTTCGGTTGAAAAAGCGTTATTGCGGGCAACCAAGGCATCCAAGTCTGGCAATAAGGATGAATTGCTCAAAAAAACCGTGCTGGAGCGTATTTTTGCCCAGTTGGATGCAGGGCTGTCCGCTCGTAGCCTAGACTTGACCGATGAGGAAAAATTGGTCATCAGAGATTTGTGTTTGTTGACCATTAAGCCGGTGATGTACATTGCCAATGTTCAGGATGATGGCTTTGAGAACAATCCTTTGCTCGATAGAGTCAAGGCGTTGGCCGAACAGGAAGGGGCAATGGTTGTGCCAATTTGTGCCGCCATAGAAGCGGAAATCGCCCAATTGGATGACGACGAGAAAAAAGAATTTCTGGACGATTTAGGCTTGGACGAGCCAGGTTTGAACCGTGTGGTCAGGGCAGGGTATGCGTTGTTGAATCTGGCCACTTATTTTACGGCCGGTGTCAAAGAAGTCAGGGCGTGGACGATTCCGGTCGGGGCAACCGCACCACAGGCGGCGGGTGTGATCCATACCGATTTTGAGCGCGGCTTTATCCGTGCCGAAGTGATTGCCTATCAGGATTTTATCACTTATAAAGGCGAGCAAGGCGCTAAAGATGCTGGCAAGTGGCGGCTTGAAGGGAAAGAGTATGTGGTTAAGGATGGCGATGTCATGCACTTTAGATTCAATGTTTGACAAAGCAATAAGGGCTATTTATAATTCCGCTTCTTCTTAAGGCCAGTCTTAATGGCGATGTAGCTCAGCCGGTTAGAGCGTGGGATTCATAACCCCAAGGTCGGTGGTTCGATCCCACCCATCGCCACCACTATGGACATTTCAAAATGCAAATGTCAGTCAGAATTATCAGGTGTCAGTCCGGAGATGCGCATTATTAATATGATAATAAGGCAATGGCGTCTATAAAAAAACTGTTTGGTTCCGCGTTCATCTACGCCATTTCCAATGGCATCTATTCAGGTTTGCCGTTGTTGTTGATGCCGGTTTTGACCCGCCTCATGACACCCGAGGATTATGGCAAAGTGGCAATGTTTGTAACAACCTTGGCCATCATGTCGGCATTTACCGGTTTGAGCGTCAGCGGTGCAGTCAATGTGCGGTACTATGACCAGGATCGTTATCATCTGCCTTCCTATGTGAAGACCTGTCTTTTGATTTTGTTGT
>SBAV01000425.1 GCA_005239965.1 Methylobacter tundripaludum | reverse complement strand
GAAATGCACTATTGAGATATACTAGATTAAAAAAATATTTATAGTATGAATTAAATCAACTACTTATGCGATACTTGGATTTAACAAAGTAGAATTAGGAATGAGCATGAAACAATGTCGACGATTTGCAGCAAAACTACAGCAATATGGCACATGCCCTTATTGACTTGTCGAAATTGATTTGTGCTCGTTCCTTAGCTAAAGCTTGTGAAAAAACTTTTTAGGGTAACTTTTCACTGTAATGGCTTAATAAGCCTGAACACATCTAAATGATATGGCTCAATAAGTTAGAACAATGATTGACATAATCTGAACCCACGCTCAGTATAAATTATTTCATATACGCTCTTTACAGCCATTTTATTGCGCAAGCACCCCATCAATAACTTCTTGCAATTGTGCCTTGGAAATCTCGCCTGAATGCTGGAAAACCACCTTGCTTCCCTTATCGACAATGATGGTATAAGGAATGGCGCTGGCAAAATTACCCAGGTTGTAAGCCAATTCAATGCCACTTTGGGCCGCAATTAACATAGGATAATTAATATTCATATTACTTAGAAATTGCGTAACCGGCTCAGCATCATCGATAGCGATGCCTATAAATTGCAGGTTTTTATCCGCATACTGTTTTTGCAGTTCAACCAAGGCGGGCAATTCTTCCCGGCAAGGCGGACACCAGGTTGCCCAGAAGTTAATCACCCGTATCTTGTCTTTCCATTCTGAAATAGGGTGTTGTTTGCCAGCAGTATCGGGGAGAGAAAATTCCGTTACTTGAATATACTTGGATTTATTTAACATCGATACAGCCCGTTGCACGCCAACACCTGCCGCCAGAGTAATTAAGGCAATAACGATAATAAGAAGAGTTTTTTTCATGGTTGAACACGTTGTAAGGTTTTGAGAAACAGCTCGGCTTTTTGATAGCCAATCACACGGAGAGCGGTTTGTTCTTGTTGGTTTGCGCCAAAAAACAGCACGCCGGGCGGCCCAACCAGATTAAATTTGGCTAATAAGGCTTTGTCATTTGCCGTGTTTTGGGTCACGTCGGCCTGAAGCAGAACAAAATCCTTAAGCGCCGCCTTAACCTTGGGGTCGGTAAAGGTATAGGCTTCCATTTCTTTGCAGGATATGCACCAGTCGGCATAAAAATCCAGCATGACTTTTTGCTGCTTGGCGCTGGCTTGTCGTAGACGTTGTTCCAGTTGCGCGAGTGAACTTACCCGATCAAAAACAATGCCTTGTTCCTTAGCCTGTGCGCTGCCCAATGCCAAGCCTTGCAAAGGCCTTAACGGATTGGTGTTACCCAGGCTAAAGCCAATCAACAATAGCAGGCCGTAGGCGAGCATGAGGAGTCCAACACCTTTCCACAGCTTGCGCCATCCTGAGCAAATTTCTGGTAACGGGTCGGTAGCGTTCAAATACACCGCAGGTATTATCAGCAGTCCCGCCCACAGTAACATGGGTATTTCTGGCGGCAAGATACGGCTCAACATCCACACCGCAACGCCGAGCATAATCACGCCAAATGCAGCTTTGGTGGCATTCAGCCAGTCGCCTGCTTTGGGCAATAATTTTCCGGCCGAAGCACCCAGGAGCAACAAGGGAATGCCCATTCCTAAGCCCATGCTAAATAAGGCGCTGCCGCCTAAAATAACATTACCGGTTTGGCCAATGTAAATCAACGCACCGGCCAGTGGGGCGGCAACACAGGGACCGACAATCAGTGAGGACAGAGCTCCCATAATAGTCGCTCCCCAAAGCGAGCCATCACGGTGTTTTTCACTGGAATTATGCAGTTTGGCCTGGATAGATTTGGGCACTTCCAGGTGATAGAAGCCAAACATGGAAAATGACAGCAGTACAAAAATGGCGCTGAACAGGACGATAATCCAGGGTTGCTGGAAAGTGCTTTGTAAGTTACTGCCGAATAAGGCGGCCAAAACACCGAATACCGTATAAGTTGCCGCCGAAGCCAAGACATAGCACAACGACATCAAAAAACCGCGTGAAGGGGGCATATCCTTGCCACGCCCAACGATCAGCCCCGATAAAATGGGGATCATGGGGAATATACACGGGGTCAGTGACAGTAAAAGACCAAAGCCAAAAAAACTCAGCAAGGTTGCCCACAGACTGTCTTTGTGTAGCGATTGCACAATCTGATCTTGTTCGGACAGTTCTGGCGTAGCGGATATTTTAAGTGTGCGCCGAGACTGGATGTGCTCTGCTACCGGCAGTGCCAGATTGATTTTTTTAATCATCGGTGGATAGCACACGCCACGATCCGCACAGCCTTGGTACTTGGCTTGCAAGTCGATAGTTTGCGCGGTTTTATTTGAACGGATCAGCGGTACATCAAAGTCTAAAGCGTTATGAAAAATTTCAACTTTACCAAAAGCTTCATCTTCCTTGGGTTCGCCATGCGGGATAGTGTAAGCACCTAATTTCGTATGCGGACTGGCAAGGAGATCAAGTTGCGTTTTTTCCCGGTACAGGTAATAACCTTTGGCCAGTTGCCAGCTCACATGCAGGGTGTTGGCATCTTTGACGTGAGCCGAAAACTGAAAAGCCTGATCGGGCGGCAATAATTCATCTTGCGCTGTATTGGCCTTTAAACCCGTTATGCCTTTGAGTAGCTGGTTAATAGGGTTGTTATTGGCAACTGCTGCATTTTCCAATGCCCCTATCGGCTGGTTAATCAGTGCCAGGAAACAGAAAAAAATTATTTTGCAGTAGGGCATGAGTTAATCCAATGTAAATATTCAGGTAAGCCCTGTTGCACAGGGACAGCAATTATTTCAGGG
This sequence comes from Methylobacter tundripaludum, assembly GCA_005239965.1. Lineage (GTDB taxonomy): Bacteria > Pseudomonadota > Gammaproteobacteria > Methylococcales > Methylomonadaceae > Crenothrix. The sequence continues at coordinate 10,284 of SBAV01000425.1, read as the reverse complement.
AGATCATAAGGATGGTGGCAACGTATCGCTGTTTCAATGGCGGGGTAATTGTCTTCACGCGCTTTAATCAACAACAAACATTCCTCGGCAGATTCAACCTGTCCCTGCCAGGTATAGATGGAAACCAGATTCGGCACAATGTTAACACAGGCGGCCAAGCCGTCGGTTACCAGTAGTCGCGCGATATTTTCTGCCGTATTGCGATCAGGGCAGGTGCAAAGAATCAATTGGATAGCGTACGGCATCATTCAGGCCATTAAAATGTAAAACTTAAATATTATCCTAGAAATTAAGTGCGATTACCCTTATATTTAGGCAACTGTCGTTAAACTTAGGTTTGTTTGCATGAAAGCTTTTCAGATTATTTTCCTTGTTGTTTTAATTATACCGTTTGTTGAGATTTATCTCTTATTGCAAGTTGGTAGCTTGATCGGTGCATTTCCAACCATTTTCCTGGTGGTTTTTACCGCTGTCCTGGGTTCATGGTTATTAAAACAGCAAGGTTTTGCCACGCTGCAACGTTTTCAGGAAAGTTTGGCGCGCGGCACACTGCCAGCCTATGAAATCATCGAAGGGGTGCTGATTTTATTGGGTGGCGCGTTATTGCTGACGCCGGGCTTTATTACCGATATGATCGGTTTTGTTTTTTTGATTCCGCAGCTGCGCGGCAATATAGCCAAATATGTTATTGAAAATAAACTGATTCAGACAATACATCCCTTTCAACAAGCGAAAGCCGCTGAAAAGGATGTACTGGAAGGCGAGTTTCGTAAAGAAGATTAATACGTAATCGCTAAAACATTGGCATTTTGCCTTACGTGTTGGCAGCGTCGTTGGTATTTTTGCCTAGCCCTGAATAGGCAGGGCACCAGCCGGAATAACCGGTTGCAACCAATACCAAGCCAATCAATAATAAAATAATTTCTGCGGTGAATATAGAAATCACCAGCAGCGCCGCACCGCCATAAAGGCGGTATTTTTTTTCTTTTTCGCCGACGTTGTGCTCAAATTTAGTCATACGTTTAAAATCAAAACTCATCTCATATTCCTCTTGGGTTGTTATTATTAGGTAAAAAACACTAACTCGGTCTCCTGTGACAGAGTTTAGAACAATATACACAGATCGTTAAAAGTGCAAGCGATAAAGATACCAAACCTGTTTTTTCAAATGCTTAGTATTTCACTGACTGATGTTGCGCACAGTCCACCGGAAGAGTGCGATCTACGATAAACACGAAAGGCACGAAAAAAATGGATGGGGAATTGATGTTATTAAGGTGCAAGGGACAAGGTTCAAGGCATGTCTTTATACACAAGTCGAAAAAACTTAATAAAATCAATGACGCTATATTTTTATGACCTCGTTGATTTTACTGACATTTTCGGACTTATGTATAACGCATGGGTTCAAGGTGCTGTGTTTGACGTGTCTGGGAAATGCGTTGGGTTTGTCAGGCAACTTTGCTTGCTATCCGAAAGCAACAGTCGAAGGATTGTGCTATGAAGCTTTTTCGTACCTTCCGTGGACTGGGCGTAATATCAGTTGCTAATACCTGTGAACTTTGCGTTGCTAAATAATTTACCGCAATTTTTTTGTAAGGCTTCCATTTTCTAATGTTAGCCGGTCTCGTACGTTTTTCCATACGCTTTTACGGCGTTGTTATTGCGCTGGCGGTGTTGATACTGCTTTATGGCGCTTACCGTTTTACCACGGCCGGGCTGGATATTTTCCCCGAATTATCCCCCAAGCAAGTGATTATCCAAACAGAATCGCCAGGACTTGCGGCAGAACAGGTTGAGGTGCTGGTTACCCAACCGATTGAAACAGCAGTCAGTGGCCTCATCAGTATAAAATCGGTGCGTTCGGAATCCATCCAGGGCTTATCGATAGTTACCGTTACCTTTGCAGAAAACACCGATGTTTACCGAAACCGCCAGGTGGTAAGTGAGCGTTTGACGGGGCTAGCTTCAAAATTACCGGCAAATATTACACCGGTGATGGTGCCGCTGTCTTCATCTTCGGCCACCATCGTCACAATAGGCCTGAGTTGGGATAATCCGGATTTAATGCCTTTGCGCAGCCTGGTTGACTGGACAATAGTACCGCGATTATTGGCGGTGCCGGGCGTGGCCGATGTCAATGTGTTTGGTGGCGACATCCAGCAATTACAAATCCAGGTTGATCCCGTCCAACTACAGCGTTTCAACTTGGCGCTTGATGACGTTGCGCAGGCAGCAGCCCAAGCCGGTACGCTCCAAGGCAGCGGTTTCATTGAAAACCAAAACCAGCGTTTTACGGTGCAGGTCACAGGCCAGCCGGCAAGCCCTGAGCAATTTGCCAAAATCATTGTCAAGCGCGAACAGGGGCGTAATGTCACTTTGGGTGAGGTCACCCGGATTGTTTATGCGCCAGAACCACCCATAGGTGCAGCCCAAATTATGGGCAAACCCGGTATCGTGATGATGGTGATCGGCCAATACAATGCCAACACCTTATCGGTGTCGCGGCACGTTGAACAGGCGCTCAAGGAATTCGGGCCAATTTTCAGCAAGCAAGCTATCCAATTCTATTCGCATTTGTTTCGGCCGGCAGATTACATTGAGCGGTCTTTGGCCAATTTATCCGAGCATTTAGTCGCCGGCGGCCTGTTTGTGCTTATTATCTTGTATCTGTTTCTGTTTAATTGGCGGGTGGCTTTTATTTCCATGCTCGCCATTCCGGTGTCTTTAACCGGCGCGGTGATCGTGTTGCTGGAAACAGGGATCAATCTTAATATCATGGTGTTAGGCGGGCTGGCAATTGCACTCGGCGAAGTGGTTGATGATGCCATCATCGATGTGGAAAATATTTTCCGCCGCCTGCGTGAAAATCAAATGCTAACGCTGCCCGTACCGATAACGCAAGCCATCCATGCCGCCTCGCTAGAGGTGCGGGGCTCAGTGGTGTATGCTAGCTTTATTGTAGCGTTGGTGTTTGTGCCATTATTGACTTTGGAAGGCATTACCGGACGCTTGTTTGCGCCCTTGGGCTTTTCTTATATCCTGGCCATACTGGTGTCGTTGCTGGTGGCGCTTACCTTGGTGCCGGCACTGTGTTATGCCTTATTGCACCATCAGATGGACAAAGTGCTGGAACCACCGTTGATTAAATGGCTGAAGCCCCTGTATGGTAAGGTTTTAAGCTTTGTTTTCAAGCATTTCAAAGTTGCCGCCGGTGGCTGTTTGGCAATTTGTGTGTTGGGTTTGAGTGCGCTTTTTAAGGTTGACAATAAATTTTTGCCAGAATTGCGCGAAGGCCATTATATCGTCCACGTCACCAGCCTTCCCGGCACCTCGCTGCAAGAATCATTGCGCATGGGCACTCAGTTGACGACGCAGTTTTTGAAAGTGCCGGGTGTACAATCGGTTTCGCAGTGGGCTGGACGGGCTGAGCGGGGCGCTGATACTTACGGCAGCCATTACAGTGAGTATGAGGTCAGGCTTGATCCTATGCCGGGTACAGGACAGCAGCGCATTAAAGATAGCTTGCGGGAGATTTTGGCGGGTTTTCCGGGTATTTTGTTTGAGGTGAACACGTTTTTGACAGAGCGCGTCGATGAAACCATTTCCGGCTATACATCGCCGGTGGTGGTGAATATTTACGGCAATGATTTAAACGAGCTGGATGCCAAGGCGCAAGCGGTTGCCGCCATTATGCGTAAAATTGCCGGTGCTGCCGATGTGCAGGTGCGATCGCCCTTGGGTACGCCGATGTTGCAGGTTAATCTGAACCTCGATCAACTTAACTTTTGGGGGGTGTTGCCGGCGCAGGTCATGGAAGTGCTGGAAACGGCCTACGAAACCCGCAGCGCCGGTAAAAATATCCAGGGTAACAAAATTTATGATGTTGCCGTTACGGTAACGCCTGAATTAAGAGGGCAGCTCGAATCGGTAGCCAAATTAACGCTCAGAACCCAGGATGGCACTTTGGTGGCCTTGGGCCAGCTTGCAGACATTCGCCATTCCGTGGGGCGCTACAATGTCTTGCATCAAGGCGCACAGCGACGGCAGACAGTTACCGGTAATGTGCTGAACCGTGATTTGGCTGCGTTTATGGACGAACTTAGGGACCGCGTTTTAAAAGGGATTGCCTGGCTGCCAAGTACCCATGCGGCTATTAATCCAGCTCAACCAGCGACACCAACGAATTGGGGCTTAAGCTATCCTGAATTTACCGGCGCAGCCATTGAGCAGGCGAGAGCACGTCATGACCTGGTTTTACATGCCTTGCTGGCGAGTGTGGGGGTACTTATTTTTATTTACATCGCCATTGGTTCTGTGCGCCATATGTTACTGGCCCTGGTTAATGTGCCGTTTGCGTTAATTGGCGGTGTCATTGCCGTGTTAGTTACAGGAGCCACGGTTTCTGTGGGCTCTGTAGTGGGCTTTGTGACCCTGTTTGGTATTACCGTGCGCAACAGTATTATGCTGCTGTCGCACTACCACTATCTGGTTGAAATTGAAGGGAAGAAATGGGGTATGGAAACCGCCGTATTGGGCGCTCAAGAACGCTTTCCATCGGTGCTGATGACGGCTTTAGTAACGGCTTTGGCCATGTTTCCAGCGGCTTTTAACAGCGATAATCCAGGTTTGGAAATTATGGGGCCTATGGCGGCTATTATCGTTGGCGGGCTGGCATCTTCAACTGTATTAAACTTGTTGTTGTTACCCGGTATGTTGTTGTGCTTCGGGAAATTCAGGGTTTGAAGGGTGTCCGCCGTTTGTTTCTTATTAGGAAACTATTAATCAATAATTAGCTGTATTGTCAACCCATCATTGATGCGTGTATATTATGTCCATACGCTGTTGATGTGCTTAGCTTTTTTAAGTGTCCGAAGGTTGATAACGGTTTTCGGCTGTGCCCGTCGGTGATGGTGGTGCTCGTTAGCAATGTATTATTACCTCCTCCTGGTATATACCACAAACATTGACTCCTCATTGTCTTGTTTGACCTCTCAGTCCTGGTTCTCACGAACCAGGATTTTTTTTGCCTGAAATATTGACAGGTTATGGAGCGAAAAAACGTTTGTTAAGCACGGGACATAAATTTGCCGGTTTCGGTGTTCACTTTGATGATTTCGCCGGTTTCCAGATATTCGGGAACTTGTACTTCAAGACCCGTGGTTAAGCGAGCGGTTTTGGTACGGCCCGATGCTGTAGCGCCCTTTATGCTAGGCGGTGTTTCTACAATTTCTAATAGGACGGAACTGGGTAATTCAATGCCAAGCGGGGTGTCATCTATCAGCAAAGCGACAATGCCTTCAAGGCCTTCGGTCAAGTATTCGACCTTGCCTTCTAAATCTTCGGAGCTTAAGGTGTACTGGCTGTAATCGTCCATGTTCATAAAAATGTAATTATTGCCATCAACGTAGGAGTACTGTATTTTGGCCCGTGTGCAATCGGCTTCTTTAAGCATGTCATCGCCTTTGAAGGTTTCGTCCAGTTTTTGGCCGGTTTTAAGATTGTTCAAGCGTACTTTGTACAATGTTGACGCGCCACGGGAAGTGGGGTTTCTCACTTCGATTTGTTTGACACTGTGTGCAATGCCATTGACTTCGACGACCATTCCTTTTTTTAAATCACTTGCTTTTACCATAGCTATTTTATTGAATAAGTGGGGTTAATATCATAAATGATGCGGGTCACAGCCTACAGGCCAACCGAATCGGTGCGCCATTATAGCGTAGGTCTGCTGTTAAAATTAGAAGAAGTTGCTTGCAGTCTATACACCGACGGTGCAACAAAAAAATCAAGTCAATATGGGTTTTAAAAACCGCTATTAGTGACTTGATTTATCAGTTAACCGCCATATATTCTTAAAAGATGTGCCGTGCAGCACATAAAAATAACACACGTAAATATCCTAATAAGCTGACAACAGGAACGAGTATGAAAATGAGTGGGAAAATTCTGGTCAGTATTGCCATTGTCATTTTGACGGCTCAGGGGTGTTCAACCCAGGAAGTCAAACACGATGTTGTTGAGCCTGTATCTGAAGATCAGCCGGCTTTGGATATATCCAAACAAGAGCCGCCCTTGACCATTCTTAAAGGGGATCATTCTTTAAATTTAGTCAGAATCATGGATGGCGCGGTCTGTAAAAATGACCAACAAGGCGCTAAGGGTGAGTTTTTGCTATACGCTGACCCTGTGGATATTGACCGGATTAAGCAAGACAGGGGCGAAAAAGTATTCAGCGATTTCGAGCAAAAAATAGAGGGCTTTTCGGCGGCTGTATTTGAGAAAGTGATTAATGCAACCAATTTAGCCGAAGATCCGTTTGCGTTGAGCGAATACGAAGCTAATCAAAAATTGGCAGAGCAAATAGCCGATAATTTCAAGACCGAAGTTGGCGATGATATCGAACAATTTCAACACGAAACCACCTTGACGATTGATGTGGTTGCGTTTCCTGCATCATTTGCCTTTTTTCGCAATGGCTGTGATATTGGCAACATGAATATGCCGGAGTAGCTGGTAAAAATGGTTTTAACCGACGATAGACGCAATTAGGGGGTATTGTCCAGAAAAACACGACAGGCACGAAAAGTGGATGGGATTGAACAGATTGCTTCCTTCGTGGATAGGGCGTAACAACCCGCTAAGGAACGTGCATGAAATAACTTAGCCATTTTTTAAAGAGGCGCTTTCGGGAACTGTGGCATATAGTTTTTCAGATAAATAATTTCCATTTTTTAAAATAAAGTTATTTATCTGAAAGTCTATAGGCTTCATTCTGTGCTATATCATAAACCGTGTGGGAATGGCTACGCCTTCTGCCAACGAAGGAAAGTCGTGATCGCGGATTTCAATCGTCTCGATAGTATAAAGCACACCTTCACGAAACAAATTGCCTATTTTCCCTTTTTTCTTGGTGTCCACGCTCACCGCGTGCAATGCATACAGCCGAGCGTCTTTCGGTAACAGGCAATGCTTTGGAAAAGCCTTGTTTGATAACACGGAAGCAGTTAGCGTTGTCAGCATCGCCTTGTTCATACGCCATGTCAATGTTCGGGTAAAACCAAATTCACAGTAAAAAAATAAGTCCCGCCTTGGATGTGGTAACGGCGATAGTTTGGCATGATTGATCTTGGGCTAAATTGTCGGTGGTTTCATACGGAATGCACCTTACCTTACCTCGTTACTTGCTGAAATTGCATTTAGGCAGTTAGAGAAGATAATTGATAGGATTGGCAACAGATAAAAAATCTAGGGCAAAGCCATACAGTAGTATGAATCCAAGTTAAAATCGACAGTAAAAATATTAAGTCAATCCATCACAAATAAATTATTGGGAGCGCGTCAATTGGAAAAAAAAATAATTTCTGTAAAGGATATTTCAAACAATCTCTTATCAAATATTGAAAACAGGGATACGGTGCTTTGGATTCGAGACTTAGGAAAAGATACAGTAAACAAAGATGCTCTTGTTGCGTTTTTAGGTTTACCTTGGCGGCTAGTTTTCATGGAGGTTTACGAACCGGAGTTAGTTAAAGCCATAGAAGCAGCGGAAAGCTCTAGCGATGTGATGACTCGTAAACGCGGATTTGTTCAGATCATTGATAGTGATCCTTCCCGTATCGAATTGCCTAAAAGATGTTTACCAATATATCTTTTGAATGGTCGACAAGTTGCGCCTGACACTCAAAGTTTTGAGAATCGACTAAGACGCATGACTATGTTAGAAAGTCTGCGCAGGTCTGGTACACGCGAGATACTTGTTATATCAGGAAGTAATGACCCAATCCCCCCAGACTTACAAGAACTTTGGTCTTCTGGCTTTCGCTCATATCTCACGTTTGTTTCAGATGCGATTGATGCAGATAAAATGCTGGAAGCATGGCTTGAAACAACGGACAGTGTTAGGACTGCAAGTTTTTTACAGATTTCTACGATTCAGGTTGTTAGAGATATTCTGGCTCGCTATACAGAGTCTTACCCAGAAAATCGCCAAGTTATTCGTATCCGCGAATATAACGGAAACTTCCAAAAAATTGATGTTACTGAAGCAGATGAGCCAGAACGTCCAATTTTAGAATATTACTCGCTTATTGAAGAACGAGACCTTGCACCACTTATGCCAGAAGAACTTTCAGAAGACAGTTTTATTAATTTTTTTCAAAACACTGAAGCTTCATGGCGACCCTATGCTGCTGGCCTTCCTTGGGTTCGTGACGGGCAAAGTAAAACAGAACTGAAAAATCTACTAAAAAAACTTGATACCAATGGAGCAGAGCAAAACTGTATTGCCTACATTGCATCTGAGTCAGGAGCAGGTGGCACAACACTTTCAAGGGTGTTAGCTTGGGAACATGCCCGTGAAGGTTATCCGGTATTACTTGCAAAGCCAATACCTTTTATACCTGATGCCCTACCTATTGTTAATTTCTTGCACCGTGTTCATAGCAAAGTCGAAGATAAGACAACCCAAAGTCAAGATTCTGAATCTTCACGACGTTATGAAACACCTTGGATCATTGTTTTTGATAGTCTGCATTGGCATAGTCGAGATAGTGAACTAACCCGATTCCGAAACGAATTAGAAAAATCAGGTCGTCCAGTTTGTATTTTAATTGTAACTGGCACGATGCTAGGTCTATCGTTTTACAACACATCAATTTTTAAAAAAGTGGCTGAGCTAAATCATGCTCTGGAGTTAAGTGAAGCTCAAAATTTAGGTCATCACCTCAATAAATTTCTTCGCTGCTATGGTAAGGAACGAAAAGATTCGCAGTGGAATCAGTTTTATGAAAATCACTCTATTCGCTATTTGGAAGGAATTTCAGCATTTTGGGTTACTTTATCTTTTTGGATTCAAGGTCAATACGATCTTTCAGAGTCGATTCAAGAATGGATATATCGTTCATTCAAAGCAAACGCTAAAGACGAACTTATTCAGGAAGCAATTCTTGAAATTGCAGCATTGAGTTCTGAACACATTCCTTTAGCCGAAGTATTACTGCCAGAATCTAAAGGAAGGTGGCCTGTCTCGCATTTATTGGAAGATGACAGATCAAAGTTAGCAGCTCTTGGCTTAGTGCGTATTTCAACAAAAGGAGAGAAGTATTGGGCATTAATTCACGATATTTTGGGTCGTTTTCTGATTAATGCTCTTTTTTATGATTTCCCTATGAGAGAAAAACTCGGCTTTGCAGATGCTAAAGATGCTGAATATCTCAGATTCTTACTGTTACGCAAGATTTCAGAGAAGTCAGTTTTAAAAGAGTCTGCCTATAGAGCTATCGGTGAAGACTTTGCAACGTCCATTTTTAAAATTGATCCAGATCATGGTCATGGTGGTCACTTTGCACCATTTTGGCGAGAGATATTAAATGCTCTTGATAATATGCCAAAACCATTGCGTGATACTAGCCGAGTTTTTCGCCACCACACAGCTATTTCACGACGCCGAATTGCAAAATTCGATGAAAAAATTTATGGCGTAACAAATACAGACAAACTTGATCTTCTCAAGGGAGCGATTGAAGATATTAACTACGCATTAAATTATATCGAATACACATCTGGGTCAGAGTCCAACCTTAATTTATATAATTCGCTTGCTAATGCCTATCTTGATCTTGCTAAAATTGAGACACTTCAAGGAGCTTCTACTGAGAGGGTTGCTGAGCTTCGGCGACTAGCTAACGATGCAACACGGAAAGCATTTGACGAAAGCCCAACAAATTCCCACGTCATTGAAACATATGTAAAAAATCTTTTGGAAAGTGCTCGAAGCACGCCTGAATTAGCCATTGAGCAATGTATCGAAGCTTTGGGGATTCTTTTTTCTGCATCTACTTCAAATGAAATTGCCTATCGTAGAGCCCAACTTGGAAATTTGGCTGATGACGCATTAAAAATTCTGTTTGAACAACCTGCTGTGCTTAATCAAAGTATTGAACCTAAGAATGCAATTGATATATTAGTGAGTGCATGGAAAGCATTGGCAACAGATAATGATTTAACAGCTATTGAATTAGCAGACATACCTGAAAACTATCGGAAACAGGCATTGGAAATACTGAAACATCCTGCTGGACAAGGCAATATGTTGGTTCTACGGCTAAGTTATGATTTGATTTGTCTTGATAGTTCTTATGATACTTTTAAGCAGCAATTGGCAATTGTCGAGCAACTAGCAGCTACAGATTACAGACTAACACCTCAATTACGACTAGAGTATGCAATTCTACTTTTTCAAAATAATCGCGCCGCTGAGGGAAATAAAATATTTCATTCGTT
>SBAV01000148.1 GCA_005239965.1 Methylobacter tundripaludum | reverse complement strand
GGTCAATGATGAATGTCATACCTTAACACTGAGCCACACTGGCAAACGAAACATTGACCCGCCGGATGATGCGCTACTTGCTCAGTGTTGGTAAGCATCAGAGATCAGGGACACTGCATATAAATTTTTAATATTGATAATCAATTGGTTACAAGGGCAAAAACGAAGTCAAAAAAGCAACATATATACATAACTGATTGATTATTCAATAACTAAAAAAGTCAAATGCGTTTGCCCTGCATCAGAGATAACGTTTGACGCAGCAGTCTACGCAGTTATGATAAGCTATCAGGCCTGTCAACAATGTTATCGGTCATTAATGCTTTGCTTGCCGACTCTTTGCCAAAACCGGGAACTACATGAATCTGGAACTAAAAACAATAAATGGCCTCACTGTGTTGTTCGTGCATGAAGAGCGCATCGATGCCCACAATTCCGGCGAATTGAAAGCCTATCTCTTGCACCTGATAGAACAGGGCCAGACACAGATTATTGTCCAATTGGAAGAGGTGCGTTTTATAGACAGTTCCGGGCTTGGTGCCTTGTTGTCGGGACATAAAAACGCCATCACCAAATCGGGCAAACTGGCTTTGGCGCTGGTACAAAAGCAGGTATTATCCATGTTTGAGTTGACCCGTCTCAACCGCGTTTTTGAGATTTACTCAGATTTGAATGAAGCATTGATTAACGACACCTAGAGGCTGGGTATGGGCACTGAAATTATTCAGGTGGATGTAATTATTCCCACACAAACCAAATACTTGGAGTTGATTGGTCAGTTGGGCGAGCAGATCGTGCAAAAAATCGATACCTTTGCGGCTGACAAAGAAACATTAGCCTACCATTTAAACCTGGTACTGACCGAAGCTACCGCCAATGCCATTAAACACGGCCATCACAACAATCCCAAGGACACTGTCAAAATTACTATCCATATCAAGGATGATGCCTTAACCATCAAAGTTTATGACCACGGCCCAGGTTTCGATCTTAAAACAGTATTGTCACCGGATTTGGATCATCCCAAAGAAAGCGGCATGGGTCTGTTCTTTATTCGTACGCTGATGGATTCGGTGACTTACACCAGAACCAATGGGGATAATGTTCTGGAAATTGTTAAATATCTGAGGCCGTCAGGTGAACTCCCCGCGTGCCGTTGATTCATTATCTTCCTGGGACAGCGCGTTCCTGCATCTGGCAATCAGGGCATTAGGCAACTCGTCCGCCATGCAATTGAACCAAACATATTTGCCCACCTTAACGTCCGAGTATAAACAATTAGTTTCACCCCGTTACGCGCTTAAGGATGTGCTACACCTTGAAAATTTGAGCGATGCCAATTTTCATCAGGTAAGTTTGCTTAATCCCTGTCTGGGCGTAATACACTACCGCCTGCATTTTTACAGCCAGGACGAACGCTACCTGGATGAATACATTCCAGCTCTGGAAAATATGGCTTTACGGGTTATGGATCAGGTGCAATTTCACATTACGGCGGATGGCGTGACCCGATTCATTAAAAGCTTCACCGTAAAAGCCGCCAAGGATCAGAAACTGCCGTTCTCTCGATTAAAGCACCGGATGCTGGAGGCAATTTCCGGGGTTATGAATGGCCACATCGAAAATGATGCGCTCAATAAATTGCTGATTTTATCTGGCCTGTCCTGGCGTGCGATTGATGTTTTGCGGGCATATCGAAATTATTATTTACAGATACATCATCAAACGACAAGCGCCAGTATTCATCGCGCGCTTATCAATAATCCTGATATTGCCTTGTGTTTATTTACCTACTTTGAAGCACGATTTCGACCTAATCCGCAATGGGACGATCTGGTGATCCGAGAAGAACAAGCCCTGTTTCCCTTGCGCTTGCAGTTGCTGGAAAGTATGGCGGCGGTTACCGATCTTAATGATGATCGTATTTTGCGTACCTTTTTTAATCTGATTGATGCCACCATGCGTTGCAACTTTCATTTGCGGCGTGATTGGCCGGATTATTTTGTTGCTTTTAAGATCAATAGCCTGGGTGTTATAGACATGCCGGCGCCTAAACCGCAAAATGAAATTTATGTACACTCGGTGGATATGGAGGGCGTACATTTGCGTGCCGGTAAGATTTCCCGTGGTGGAATTCGTTGGTCTGATCGTCCCGATGACTTTAGGGTGGAAATACGGGGACTCATGCAAACGCAGGTGAGTAAAAACGCCCTGATTATCCCAACAGGCGCAAAAGGTGGATTTATTGTAAAAAACAACGGCTTCAAGCTGGATGTTAAAGCCGCCGGAAAAAAAGCCTATATCACATTAATGCGCGGTTTGCTGGATTTAACTGATAACTATAAGGTCAATCAGATAATTAAATTGCCGCAGATTGTCAGTTATGACGATCCAGACCCTTATTTGGTGGTTGCTGCTGACAAAGGCACGGCGCAATTTTCAGATATTGCCAATGCAGTTGCGGGTGAATATCACTTTTGGCTGGATGATGCATTTGCCAGCGGTGGCTCCCAAGGCTACGACCACAAGGCATTAGGCATTACCGCCCGCGGTGCTTGGGAATGCGTAAAACGCCATTTTAGGGAGCTGGGAAAAGACATCCAGCATGAGGCGTTTACGGTGGTAGGTATTGGCAGCATGGATGGCGATGTTTTTGGCAACGGCATGTTGCTGTCGCCGCATATCCGCTTGTTGGCGGCCTTCAGTGGCCAGCATATTTTTATTGATCCTAATCCAATGGACAGTAACGCAGCTTTTCAGGAACGCAAACGCCTGTTTGAGCTGCAAGGCTCTACTTGGAATGATTACAATAGCGCGTTGATTTCCCAAGGTGGTGGGGTTTACATGCGTTCGGCCAAAGATATTCCAATCTCCCCAGAGCTTAAAAAATGGTTGGCCATACGCTATAAATCGCTGGATGGCGAGTCTTTGATCCGCTATCTGTTAACGGCTTCGGTGGAACTGTTGTGGCTGGGTGGCATAGGCACGTATATTAAAGCCAGTGCCGAAAAACACGAAGATGTCGGTGATAGAAGCAACGACAACGTGCGTATCAATGCCTGCGATCTTAAAGCGGTTGTCGTTGGGGAGGGCGCAAACCTGGGTTTTACGCAAAAAGCCCGTATTGAATACCACCTGAATGGCGGCCACATCAATACCGATGCGGTTGATAATTCTGCGGGCGTTGATACTTCCGATCATGAAGTGAATTTAAAAATATTGTTAACCCGTTTGCACAACAAAAAACTTATCAGTGACCCTCAAGCCTTATTTGATGCACTGACGGGGGAAGTTTGCCGGCAGGTGTTAGCCAATAATTATCTGCAAAGTCTTTGCCTATCGCTGGAAGAGTGCCGTAACGCCGACAATCCGGCTATTTTTTTGCAGGTGGCAGAAAAGCTGGAAGCCAGTGGTTTTCTCGATAAAGCCGTTGAATCCTTTCCGCCCAATAAAGACATTCTCAGTCGTCCCAGGCAAACGTTAACCCGCCCGGAATTGGCTGTGCTCATGGCGGCCAGTAAAATGTATTTAACCCACCACATTCAGGCTGAATCAGCCCTGTTACCGGAAGATTACGGTAGTGCGTATTTAGAACAGTACTTTCCTGATCAAGTCAGCACGCTTTATAAAACACACCTTGCCGATCATCCGCTTGCCCAAGAAATCAAAGCTACCCTAATCAGCAATAAAATGATTAATCAGGCAGGGTGTGGTTTTTTGAAAGTGATTGATGAATACGACGGCATCACCGTGCTCGACGCTATCCAGTGTTATTTGACTTTTGATCGTGCGCTGGATAGCGATGCGTTTAGGCAAGCCATTTTTGCGTTGGATACTCAACTTGCTACGGCTAAGCAATATGGGCTATTGCTCCAGCTTGAAAACACCTTGTTTGAGTTGTGCAGTTGGGCATTGCTGCAAGATAAAAAAATTCAACCAGACCCGCAAACGATTGTCGGTTATAAGCGTTATTTAGAGGAATACGCGGCCTATGTGCGACAGCATCATGCCCAGTATCAACTGCAATTAAAAGCCTATCAACAAGATGGCATTCCGGACGATATTGCGGAAAAAGCCGCATTATTTGTAAGTTTTTCCGTATTTCCGCTGGTTGTGGCATTGGCTATTGAAACAGGGCAGGTTGTGCCGATTGTCCTTGAATTGTTTCATGAAGCCAGCCAGTACCTGGATGTCCACAATATCCAGGTGCAATTATCCCAAATACCTGGTCAGGGAGATTGGGAGCGTAAAATCGCCGCCGATATAAACCAGGATATAAAACGGATCGTAGGCGTTCTTGTTAAGACTATTCTGTTAAGTCCCGCGAAAACCTGTGCCGACTATTTTGAAACAACGGCAGCAAAACACAAAATCAGCCATTATTGGCGGGTGTGCCAAGAGCTGCACAATAATCAGCCAGCGACTTTAGTTCACTACCTGCTATTAAATAAAGCATTGGGAAATTTGCTGGAATCTTAATGGCGTTGGTTTGGGTTTTTTTGGCACTGTCATAGCTGGATTGGTTTAGTTACCGTTACTATCAGGCGGCAAGTTTAGTTCTCTTGAATGTCAAAAAACTGTAACAGAAACTAACCTGTGAATCGTCATTTACATCTTCCCTGCCTATTTCTATCCAGTCGCCTTTATCCCAATGTGGAAAAAAAGTATCACCCTCAACGTTCTGTTTTATTTCTGTTACATAAAGGATATCGGCATGAGGCAACATGGCTTCATACAGTGTTGAGCCGCCGATGATAAAAACTTCATCATTTTTATGGCAACTGTCTTTTAGGGCGGTTTCAATTTTATCAAAAACCAAACAGCCAAGCTGCTGGTAGCCAGGATTGCTACTGATAATTATGTTGGTACGGCCTGGAAGCGGTTTACCTATGGATTCGAAAGTTTTCCTACCCATTATTATTGGTGAGCCTAATGTTATCTTTTTAAAGCGTTTAAGGTCGGCAGGCAAGTGCCAAGGCATCTGGCCATTTTGGCCAATAACGCCATTACTGGCCATTGCAACGATAAGTGATATTTTCATTTTGTTGATGATAGCAATTTGGGTTGCGTAGGTATCAGGTAAATTTTCTTACAGTTGTTGTATATATTTTGAGACACACTATATTTTGTCACAAGCGTAGAATTGAATGCTTTATATCGTGGAGCTTGGTTGTGGCTATAGCAGAAATTTAACCAGAAATAATTATCCTTTTAAGTTTGAGGTTAAGCATTTGCATATATAGAAGAAATTGCATCACAATGTCCTAATTGTTGATAATATTTTCGTAATTATGTATAAAAATGCAACAAACACACAAGCGACGGCATGCTGAATGCGAAATCTATCTTGTATTGGCCAGTGCAGCAAGTACCGTGGACTTGTTCTGTGGCTTAGAAAAATAACGGGGCAGCGCCGTTCAGTTGCATGTGCATGGCTACTCTAAATAAACGCGGTGTAATAGTGTTTTGAAGGAAAGCTCACTGCATCATTACATCACGAAAAATTATGGACAATATTAACAGCAAAATGGCCAAAGGTGCGGCTTGGATGGTTGCCTTTAAAATGCTGGAGCGCAGTATTGGCTTGGTTAGCACCATTATTTTGGCGCGATTGTTGGAGCCTGGAGATTTTGGTTTGGTGGCAATGGCCACCGCATTTTTAGGCTTACTGACGTTATTGACTAGCTTCAGTTTTGATGTCGCCTTAATTCAAAAACAGAACGCAGGTCGCCATTTATATGATACCGCTTGGACTTTTAACGTCATTTTTGGCCTGTTGTTGGCAGTGGTTTTGGTGGTTGCTGCGATACCTTTATCACAGTTCTACAGCGAAGCGCGATTGGAAAAAATACTCTATGTTTTATCAATCAGCGCGTTGCTCGGTGGTTTTGGCAATATAGGCCCGGTTGCGTTCCGCAAAGATTTGCAATTTCATAAAGAGTTTTATTTTTTGCTCGCCAAAAAATTAATGGGCTTTACCGTTTGCATGATTTTGGCGTTTACTCTGCGTAATTATTGGGCATTAGTTTGGGGAACATTCGCCGGTAGAATTCTTGAGGTATTGTTGAGTTATCGTGTGCATCCTTATCGGCCACGTTTTTGTTTGACTGGGCGCAAGGAATTGTTTGGTTTTTCAATGTGGATGTTTGTTAATAACACCATTTTTTTTTCTTACCAACGTATGGTGGATTTTATTATCAGTAAAGTGCTTGGTAGCCATGCCCTGGGGGTTTATACCATTGCTTACGAGCTGTCCAACTTGCCAACCACCGAACTGGTCGCCCCCATCAATCGCGCTGTCCTGCCCGGCTATGCCAAGATGGCAAGTGACCCTACTGCTTTGCGTCAAGGTTTTCTAAATGTTTTGTCGGTGATTGCACTATGTGCTGTACCGGCGGGTGTTGGTATTGCTTTGATAGCTGAACCGTTGGTCGTGGTAGTGT
>SBAV01000363.1 GCA_005239965.1 Methylobacter tundripaludum | reverse complement strand
ACAGGCCTTAACGTTCCGCCACCGCTTTTAACAATTGATTGCTCCATCCTGGTACCGATTGGGAAAAAAGTTAGCCCATTATCTAAACTGCCAACCAAGGTGCCAAATAGAAAAGAGAAATTTGTAAGTGGCTTTGTAAAATTACCAAAATTTCCACCAAACGGATTTCCTAGTCCGTTGGCGTTACCTGTTCTTGCGCCAGCGCCGAGTGACCATACGTCATTTTTATCCGCGCTAATGACCAAAAGCTTTCCAGGTGCCACTGTAATTCCGGTATTTAAACCAACTCCGCCTGAAACACTGTTTAGTTTTGCACTTACGTTAAATGTGGACGCATAGACACCGCTGCTAAAACAACCAATAAAAAGCATGATTACCGGCGACCAAAATTTTAATTGCTTATTCATAAATGTTACCTCAATTTTTGTCATCACACACTGACCTATCTTCCGGTAAGTCGACCGTTACTGTAAATTATTGGAGCAGACTACCGTGTGCGAATTGTCCAGCACCGTCAGGTTTGAATCGGTGGCAGCGACCTTTCTCGCCTGCCAACGAATGGTGTGAGCACCTGGCCCGATATTTTTAAACGGGCAGGTGCTGTTAACATCTTCGAAACTCACGTCATCAACGCCAATATTATTATCGAATTCGAGCGTACGCTCACAAGCACCATCAACGGCAGGATTGACGCTATCGATCGAAAGGGTAAACCGGTACTGGTGGTCAAAAGAGTTGACGTTGGCGGGATTTAGTCCATCCGCACTGCCTGTGGCAATGCAGTGCCAAGTTTGGCCAGCCGGAATAACAACTGTGCTGCTTGACAA
Organism: Methylobacter tundripaludum; assembly: GCA_005239965.1. Taxonomy (GTDB): domain Bacteria; phylum Pseudomonadota; class Gammaproteobacteria; order Methylococcales; family Methylomonadaceae; genus Crenothrix. The sequence continues at coordinate 2,747 of SBAV01000363.1, read as the reverse complement.
AGTAGTCCATGCTGCAGCGTTCGTAACGACAATATTGGCGGTTGTTCTTGAACCTTCCACGCCTTCAGCTGATGCCTTAAACGAAATCAGCGCTAGCCATACAGGCAATACGCTCAATACAGTCAATATTTTTACTTTCATGAGAATTTCCTTGTTAAGTTTATCGGGTTGTTGGCGGCATTCCGACCACTCCAGAGAACTCATCCCCGGATGTTGGCGTCGGAACCTGCTCTGGGAAGAAAGAAGTCCCGGAGGCTTCTCCGCTGTCCTGGAATATCTTGCACGAGCCGTCCTGTCGGCTAAGCTTCGTCAGCGTAGTCCCCAAGCCACGCCCCCTAGCGAGAACAGCATCCCACTCGTTCCGGCCAAAACAGTCCCACGTCTTTGGTGTCGTGCTTTGTTCAGCCGATGTACAGTCCAATGTCACTTCTTTGCAGAAGATTTTGTGGTCATCATTTGGGGCGGTGGTTGCCCTGACGCTGTGGGTTCTCAGGCCCATATGGGCTCCCGTGACCGAGAGTGGGGATGTCGCCTTGACGATTGTTCCGGTAACGGCAGCAATTGTCTTGTACCCGCAGACACCCACATGCTTCCCATGGACGCTGAAGGCACGCTGGTTTCGAGAAAGGTCGCTGTGCTTTTCGATATCGAGCACGAACCTCTCTTTGCTGAAAGAACTACTCCACTGATAACACTCCGGTGCTGCGCTTGCGCTTAGGGCAAATCCACTGGAAACGGATAGCACCGCCGTGCGGAGCATGAGAACTAAAAATCGATTTCGCTGATGGTTCATATTATCTCTCCTTAGTGATGCGGAAAAGGCGGTCTATATATGAATTTTTGCCTTAACTTTCATGTTCTTAAAAATTAGCGGCGCGAGAATACATATAGAATCAATATACCGTAATATGGCCTTGGTGTCAGGGAAATAATTCACATAAAACATGTGTACTATTACCTTGATATATTTAAATTTTACAGATTATTATAATCAAGCCAATTTCCGGTGTTCTATTTTTACCTCCGCCATTATAGAGCAAATCCTATATCTCCTAAGGCTACTAATTCTGATCCAAAAAGTAGACTCCGCTGATATTTACTTTCTAGGAGGCGGATGAAACCAGCTATAAGGCTTAGGGTTCTCGTTTGAGCAAAGAACCCAAACGGAATTAAGCGTGTTCAATGTCCACAACATGCAAATTTACACTTGAGGCGTATTTTATGAACCACATCCCGTTTTTCCTTACCCTTGCCACTGCTGCCTTGATTTCTTCGCCAGCACCGGCTGTAAATCTTACTCGCGCAGAGCTGACGCTGCAGTCCCAGCAGCGGCTCACGGGAATGTACGAGATGCTAGGCCTCGACGAGAATCATTCCTTTCAGATGAAAAACCTGGAACAGGACGCACTGGGGCAAACCCATATCCGATTTCATCAGCTCTACCACGGCGTGCGCGTCTGGGGTGGTGAAGTGATTACCCATACGCAAGCTAAGGGAAATGAACTTCCACCCACTTCCGCGCTTAAGCAGAACATTCAGGTTGATATACAACCGAAACTTTCCACCGGCGAGGTGTTAACCGTCATCAAGGCAGATCTCGGTCTCCGTGTTGACTTCGCCTACCAACCCGAAGTTGAGCTGGTCATCTATCCAGAAACAACGGGCCATGCGTTACCACGCAAGGCGCTTGTTCCCCAAAACAAACTGAACGCCGAAGACTTCGTAACGGAAGTAAAAGGTTACCAATTGGCCTACTATATCCATACGGAGATAGAAAATCCGGGTGACACAAGGCACACCGACTATCTGGTGAACGCCCATACCGGCGCAATTATCGAGAAATGGGATAGCCTTCACACCTCTGCGGCTATCGGTACTGGCAAGAGTCAGTACAGCGGCCCGGTAAGCCTTAGTTCCAACAGCGTGGCGAGCGGCTTCGAGCTGAGGGATTTGACCAGACCTGTCAGCGCCGGCAATGTTATTTATAATCTTGATCACGCTACGTCAGGCACCGGCAGCCTGTATACGGATGCCGACAATAGCTGGGGAGACGGCATCAACTTCAAGGAAGACCCTGAACCCACAACATCTGCCAACGGCCAGACCGCAGCGGTAGATGCAGCTTACGGGCTACAGGCAGCTTGGGATATGTACAAGAACGTCTTCGGGCGTAACGGTATCAATGGCCTGGGTACGCCCACCTATGCCCGCGTACATTACGACTACGCCTACGATAATGCTTTTTACTCAGACCGCTGCATGTGCATCACCTACGGTGATGGCACAAAGCTCCAGACACTCACCGCCCTGGATGTCGCAGTCCACGAATTTTCCCATGGGGTTTGCTCGACGGCAGTCGGTCTTATTTACAATAAGGAATCCGGTGGCCTAAACGAAGCCAATTCCGACATCATGGGGGCCATGGCGGAGTTCTATATGCGGGGCGCCAATGGCAAGGGCAACATTATTCCCGATACGGGTGGAACCTGGACGCAAGGCGAACAAATGACAACGCCCGCCTATCCCTTGAAAATGCGTTTCCTGTACAAACCCAGCAGGGATGGCAAAAGCGCCGATGCCTGGAGTCCCACTCTGCAAAACCTGGACGTACACTACAGTTCCGGCCCCATGAACCGTGCTTTCTATTTCCTGAGCCAGGGCGCTACCAAGACCGGGGACACGTCTACGTCCTATCTACCAGATGGCATGACGGGGATAGGGAATGATAAGGCGGCCAAAATCTGGTT
>SBAV01000442.1 GCA_005239965.1 Methylobacter tundripaludum | reverse complement strand
CTTAACGCGGGACAGGTATTGCTCCTTCTCCCTGAGGGAGAAGGCTGGGATGAGGGTGATTTAAACTTCCCCTCACCCAACCCTCTCCCTCCGGAGAGGACTTTTGTCCCGTCTTAAGTGTGTAGCCGATTATTTCAAAGCGGGTGTAACATGGGGTTCAAGCAGCCGGTATATTATATGATGCATCTTGGGATTACCGGCAATAATATTACCTGATGCCAAATAATTATCGCCAAACGAGAAATCCGTTACCACACCACCCGCTTCCTTTATTAACAGCACACCGGCGGCGACATCCCATTCCATTGTACCTATTTCCCAAAAACCATCCAAGCGGCCGCAGGCAACATAAGCCAGATCCAAAGCCGCCGCCCCTGCCCTGCGTATTCCCGCCGAATCAGTCGTTATGGCGCGAAACATGCCGATATAGGCATCAAGATGGGTAGCCGTTTTAAAAGGAAAACCGGTACCAATCAACGCGCCCTTTAAGCTGGATTGATTGGTCACCCGGATACGGCGATTATTTAACGTAGCACCGCCGCCACGTTTGGCGGTGAATAACTCATCGCGCAAGGGATCATAAATCACGGCAACTTCTAAACGGCCCTTGTGCTTGAGGGCAATGGACACCGCATATTGCGGAAAACCGTGCAAAAAATTGGTGGTGCCGTCCAAAGGGTCGATCACCCAAACAAAATCATTGCCTTTATGTTGCCCGCTTTCTTCTGCCAAAATGGCATGAGTAGGGTAAGCAGCCTTGATGATATTAATAATTTCCCGTTCCGCCATGCGGTCGACTTCGCTGGCATAATCGTTTTTGCCTTTTTGGTCGATACGAAGCTGGCCGACATTGTCAGCAGAACGAAGTATCAAATCGCCCGCACTTCTGGCAGCACGGACGGCAATATTGAGCATTGGTTGCATAGATGAATTGGTAATGAGCGCAGAAAACCGCATAGCATACCAAATCTTTTGGTAAACTTAGGACTTTTTCACCATCCCGGCCCACCGCTTTGCTATCTGATATAAAAATTGTTCTGGTTGAAACGACGCATCCCGGCAATATCGGTGCCGTTGCCCGTGCCATGAAAAACATGCAGATGAGCAATCTCTGGCTGGTTGCCCCAAAAATATTTCCCAGTGCCGATGCCACAGCACGCGCATCTGGCGCGGACGATGTGTTATCGAAAGCTGTCGTCTGCCAAAGTTTGCAAGAAGCCATTGCCGACTGTCAGGTCATTATTGGTGCCAGTGCACGTTGTCGTACCATTAGCTGGCCAGAACTAACGCCCAGAGAATGTGCGGAAAAATTCGTCGCCCGCAATCCAGGCCAAAAGATCGCCATTTTATTTGGCCGTGAAAACTCCGGCTTGAAAAACCATGAATTGGACCTATGTCAATACCTGTTGCGTATCCCTTGCAACAGCGAATACAGCTCCTTGAATATTGCTGCCGCCGTACAAATCGTCTGTTATGAACTGTTTGTTGCCGCAGGGCTGCAAGAAGACCCCGCCATTGGCGATAAGGGCGAAATGCCGTTGGCCACCGCCGAGCAAATGGAATCGTTTTACGCACATTTGCTACAAACGCTGTACGACATTAATTTTATGCAAGCCAATAAATCAAAATCCATCATGCGGCGATTACGCCGAATTTATAACCGTGTGCAACTGGACACCAAAGAACTGGATATACTCAGGGGTATCTTGAGGATGTCCCAGGGCAACAAGAGAACCCACTGAATGCTTAAGCGAATAAAAGAAGATATTGCCTGCGTGTTTGAACGCGACCCTGCCGCGCAATCGGTGCTGGAAGTCGTCACCACCTACCCTGGCTTTCATGCGGTGCTTATACACCGTGCCAGCCATCTGTGCTGGCGTGCCGACTTCAAATGGCTGGCCCGGTTTATTTCGCATGTCAGCCGCTGGCTAACCGGCATCGAAATCCATCCCGGAGCCCAAATAGGCCGGCGGTTTTTTATCGATCACGGCATGGGGGTCGTTATTGGCGAAACCGCCATTATCGGTGATGACTGCACCTTGTATCACGGTGTCACTCTGGGAGGAACCACCTGGAATAAAGGAAAACGCCATCCCACATTGCAAAATGGCGTGGTTGTCGGTGCCGGTGCAAAAATTCTGGGCCCTATCGAAATAGGCGCTGGTGCGCGAGTCGGCTCAAATTCGGTAATTTTAAAACCAGTACCACCCGGCGCCACTGTAGTCGGCATTCCGGGTCATGTTATTGACTCCAAAACCAAAACTCAAAAACCGCAATACGGCTGGTTGAATGGTGATTCCGAATACGCCGGTACTTCTTCGCAGCCGGCCGTAAAACCGGAACGCGCCAAAATTGCCTCCAAAATGGGCTTTGATGCCTACGGTGCAACAGCTGACATGCCCGATCCGGTTGCGTTTGCCATCAACCGTATGCTCGATCATATCAATGTGCTGGATGAACAGATAGAAGCCATGCAAAAAGCCATCAGTGAAGCCGGTATCAAATGCCCGAAAACGCCGATGCCTCATTTAGAAGGCTGTGAAATTGCCGACAGCTATATACAAGAAGATAAGGGTACGGTGGACGTAAATAAATCATGATCTACTTCGATCATAATGCGACAACCCCCATACATCCCAAGGTACTGGAAGCCATGCTTCCGTTCCTGGGGGCATTTTATGGCAACCCGTCCAGCTTGTACCGTCATGGGCGGCTGGTACGCAGTGCCATTGATACCGCCCGTAACCAGGTGGCTACGCTGGCCGGTGCACATCCTACGCAAGTCATCTTTACCAGCGGCGGCACTGAAGCCAATAACTTAGCCTTGATGTCAGCGCCGCCCTTGGCAAAACTGGCTATCTCAGCAATCGAACATCCTTCCATCAGCGAACCTACCTTCCATTTGCAACAGACAGGGCATGATCTTACCCTCATAGAAGTCGACCCAAATGGCTTAATTACCCAGGAAGCCGTTGACAGGGTGATTCTGAAAAAACCTGATTTTGTCTCCATCATGCTTGCCAACAATGAAACCGGCGTGATTCAGGATGTCGCCCGCTACGCTGGACAATTCGCAGCCATCGGCGCTCTGGTTCATACCGATGCCGTACAAGCTTTGGGTAAGATACCCGTAAATTTCGAACAGCTGGGCGTACAGATGATGTCATTGTCCAGCCATAAGATTTACGGGCCGAAAGGCTGCGGCGCGCTGGTCTTTGCAAAAGGTACGCCGATAAAGCCCATGTTGCTCGGTGGTGGCCAAGAACAAGGGCTGCGTGCCGGAACGGAAAATGTCGCCGCTATTGCCGGTTTCGGTAAGGCGGCGGAACTTGCACAAACAGAACTGGTCTTTTATAACGCGCACTTACTGGCTTTAAGAAACGCGTTGGAAACCCACTTATCTGCTATTCCCGGATTAACCCTTTTTGCTCACCATAGCCAGCGTTTGCCGAATACCGTACAATTTGGCATCGAAGGCATTGATGGCGAAATGTTGTTGATGAAACTGGATCAAAAAGGTATAGCGGTATCCAGCGGCTCGGCTTGTGCCAGTGGCGGCGGCATACCCAGCCCTGTCTTGCTGGCTATGGGCGTAGAAGCCAGCCTTGCCAAAAGCGCCATCCGCATCAGCTTAGGATGCTCCAATACCGAAGCTGAAATTTTAGAGTTTATTGCTGTTTTAAAAAACCTGGTCAATCCAGCCTAATGAATCAAAGAGGTCATCATGT
>SBAV01000289.1 GCA_005239965.1 Methylobacter tundripaludum | reverse complement strand
GTCGGGTATATTTTTGACCAATGTGAGACCTACGAGGTTTTTAAAACCTCGTAGGTCTTTGCAGCACCCGACATTATTAAGTTGACTGAGTACTAGGCATGCGTAGCAACTTGGAATGTGGTCAGTAACGAACGCCCAGAAAGGATTAACGGGAATTCTTCCAAATACAGTTCAGTTGCTTCTTGTAAATTGGCAAGCGCTTCCTCAATGCTATCACCTTGAGTTGACGTACCCGTTTCAGGGTTTAACGCAACATAACCACCTTCAGAAGCGGGAATTAATATCGCAGACAGTTCCATAATTTTTCCTCAAAATCTAGCCTAACAAGGTCTTAACACGCAGCTCCGCAAACGGCTCTAGCTGGATGATTTCAATCAGCCGTTCCTTGCTCAATTCAAGTATGGCCAAAAATGACACCACCACGCCATGGCGGCCTTCTTTCCTCATGAACAACTGTGAAAAAAGCAGACTGTCTACGTCTTTAAGCGTATCCAAAATGCTGGACATGCGCTCCCGTACCGATAACGGCTCTCGAGTAATATGGTGATGGCTCAATTGTTCCGCTCTTTTCAGCACATCCTGAAACGCCAGCAACATTTCTTTCAGCTGAATATCCGGCAAAGGCCTCACTACGGTAAGTGTAGAGGTGTCAACGTCGATGGAAAATATATCACGTTCAAGGCGCGGCAATAAATCCATATCTTCTGCTGCATGTTTAATACGTTCATACTCCTGCAACCTGCGGATTAAGGTTGCCCTGGGGTCTTCTTCCTCGCCTTCGGCATCGATTTGTCTTGGCAACAGCATTTTTGATTTTATTTCCGCCAATAATGCCGCCATAACCAGGTATTCCGCCGCCATTTCCAGATTCAAATGATCCATGATCTGAATATAACTGATGTATTGCTTGGTGATTTGCGCTATCGGTATGTTGACGATATCCAGGTTTTGCCGTTTTATCAGGTACAGCAATAAATCCAGCGGCCCTTCAAATAATTCCAAGAACACTTCCAGCGCATTGGCCGGGATGTATAAATCTTCCGGGAGTTGTGCAAGCGGTTCACCGTTTACTATCGCATACACCTGCGATGATACTGGGGGTTGCTCACTTATTTTTGATGATGCTAAAGAATCAGTCACAATTCAATAACACTTATAAACCGGCGATGGAAAAAAACAGGTTTTGGGCGACATACATGGGGTATTCCAAAATCACATTCAGAATTCTGGTATACAGCAAAACCAGCAGAATAATAAAGCCGTAACGTTCCAACTGGTTATACTGCCACGCCAATCTGCTTGGCAAAATACCGGTCAAAATACGGCTACCATCTAATGGCGGGATGGGTAATAAATTAATCAAGGCCAAAACCAGATTGATGGAAATACCGGCAATCCCCGTATAAATAAACGGCAAGGAAACACTTTCTACACCGATAATAACCCCAATGCGCGCCAATAATGCCCAGGCTGTGGCCATCAACAAATTGGCAACAGGCCCAGCCAACGCCACTATGGCCATATCATGACGGGGATTTTTAAAATTCCGGGCATCGACAGGAACGGGTTTAGCCCAGCCAAAAATAAACCCGGTACCGGTCAGCAATAATATGCCCGGCAGAATAATCGTACCCACGATATCCACATGCTTAATCGGGTTAAGTGTCAATCGACCCTGCATAAACGCTGTATTGTCGCCGTAGCGCCTTGCCACCCAGCCGTGCGCAACTTCATGCACGGTTATGGCAAAAATAACCGGCAATATCCAAACGACTATGCGCTGTAACAGCGTCAACTCATCCATCATACTTTATCTCTTGTTAATCCAACATAGGTGCCAACCCTTTGCCTTGCCGGGTGATTTCCGCGCCTGTTTTAAAAAACTCAATTATCGTGGTAGGTTCAAAGGGAATAACGCCCACATCAATCACCAAATCCACCTCATGCTCCAATCGTTCCCGGATGTCATAGGGATCACTCATCGCTTCTGCGTCGCCTGGCAAAATCAACGAAGAACTGAACAATGCTTCATCCAGTTCCGCAACCAATGACCGAGCGACGGGATGACCCGAAATACGTATGCCGATCGTTTTTTTGTTGGGGTGCTGCAATCGGCGCGGCACTTCACGGGTAGCATCCAATACAAAAGTAAAAGGCCCGGGGGTTAAGGTTTTAATCAGGCGATGCGCCTCATTGCCCACTTTGGCAAACTGGGATACTTGCGTTAAGTCTTTGCAGGACAAGGTAAAATTATGCTTGTCACCCAGCTGCCTAATACGGCGTATTTTGTCTAACGCATGTTTGTCTCCCAGATGACAGGCAAGCGCATAAGCCGAATCAGTGGGATAAACAATCACGCCGCCTTTACGGATAATTTCCACTGCACGGTGTATAAGCCGCAACTGTGGATTATCTGGATGTATCTGAAAAAATTGAGCCATTTACCGTATCCCTCAGTAATTTAAACTTCGCCATTATAGCGCATATCACTGTCCATGCTTGTCAGACACCAAAATCATTTCATCTTGTACAGAACCAGCGCAATTTTGCCCACAAAAAACACGAAACTAATTTACATCTTGTATCTATCCAACCCGCCACTAAACCACAATACCTTTTTTCATGTCTTTTGTGTGTTTCGTGGACAACTCCAGTCACCAAATCACCTAATACAACAAAAATTCCTGCCTCTGTTCTTCCCAGGCGCTTTCATCGACCTGGACAAGCGTCTCCAAATCTTCCGGCGTTGCCTGTGTATCATCCACCCACTCGCGCAGTAACGGTGAGCCATTGATGACATCAATCGCCAGACGATCCAATTCGTATTCATAGGGAAAATCCCGCCACAAAGGATAATCCGGCTGTTGGACACGTAATGCCTTAAATGCCAAAGCTTGCAAACGCCATGGACGAAACGCAATAGCATCATAAGCGCCATCTTCCACATGAATTTGCACACCCGCGCACAGTTTGCCTGCATGTTTGTGGAAAGTCGGCTCAAACCAGCTTTCGCGCAAACGGCAACCTAACAACCACTGGGGAGCCATATCACGTAGGGATTTAATCAGGTTTTTGGCATCAATATCAGGCGCACCAAACAATTCCAGCGGCCGGGTTGTGCCCCGCCCTTCTGACAGCGTTGTGCCTTCCAGCATCACAGTACCCGCGTAACAGCGTGCCATCGACAGATTTGGTGCATTGGGGCTGGGATTGATCCACACACGCTCACCCAGCGGCCATCCATAACCTGGCGCTGCCTCAGGCCGCCAGCCTTCCATGCTGATAATCCGGCAATCGACATTCAGTGCCAAGGTGCTGATAAACCATTTCGCTAATTCTGCCATCGTTAAACCGTGGCGCATAGGCATGACACCGGCACCGACAAAACTTTCCCAGCCTTCGCGCAACAGAAACCCCTCCACAGGACGGCCTACCGGATTAGGGCGATCCAGTATCCATACCTGCTTTTTATGCTTAGCCGCCGCCTCAAGCACATAGCGCAAGGTGGTAATAAAGGTGTAAATACGGCAGCCCAAATCCTGCAGATCAACCAACAGGACATCGAAGGTATCCATCATGGCATCGGTGGGATAACGCACTTCGCCGTACAAACTGAACACCGGAATACCCAGCGCCGGATCGATATAATCAGGTGATTCGATCATATTATCCTGCTTATCACCGCGCAATCCATGCTGTGGGCCAAACGCGGCGCTGAGGGTAATGTCCGGCAACATCGCCAAGGCATCCAGTGAATGTACTAAATCCTGGGTAACCGAAGCCGGATGCGCCAACAACGCGACGCGCTTACCCAGCAAGGGCAAACGCAACGCAGAATCTTCAAGTAAACGGTCAATGCCAAATTTCATAAATTTTAAAATGCGTTAGGTTCTATGGAACAAACAAAGCCGGCCCGATGATGAAAGTCCGGAACATCGGCAGGATGATGCAAGGCCCAGTATGAGCGACTGGCGTCAGCCGCTTCAATTACGGCGGTTAAGCCCATCTGGATAGTTTTGCCGGTATCGATTAACGGCAAATCAGCCAGTGGAATCGCCACATTCAGCAACAAATTATTATCGGTATGCTCTACATGAATTGTATACGGATGACCACAGGGCCAAGCACGGCGTTTTCGATAATCGCCAAATGAGTAGGCTGCCCACTGTCCAGACGGTGAAAAATTAAATTCCTGATAGCCATTATCGCCTTCTGTGGCAATAAAGGCTTCAAAACAGGTATGTTCCCACAAGCCATCCACCATCGCAGGTGTCTGTATTTGAGGGATACATAAGCGCCGCAAATCGCCCTGTAAATGATAGTGCAGGTGCAGTCCTTTGCCGGGTAAAAATTGCACATCAACCGACAAACGCTCGACTGCCGGACAGAGTGTTTCAGGGTGGCAAACAAGAAGGTTATTTATCATTAAACAAAAAAAACTAAAGTGTAGGTCATGCGTCATGTTTTTTCACAATCACCGGTATTTTATTGACGCAACACACCCTTCATAAAAATAGTATTGACAAAAAACATAAAAATGGTAAGCGCTATTGATATAGCGAGCCAGATAATGTGTCGTTTGTATTGTCACCTCGTTGATGTTTTGTTGCAAGAGTGCTGAAATTCCCCATTCCCCTTAAATGTCAGGACGTAAATTTACAGTCCTTTGTCTGGCGTATTGGACATTGATGTGAAAAGCTGAAAATTGGGAGTTAGCCTAAGTGTGGGG
>SBAV01000384.1 GCA_005239965.1 Methylobacter tundripaludum | reverse complement strand
CAGCAGCCTCAATTTTGAAATCGGCTGGACGCATCTGTTTAAGGGCGAGTTCGCCAAAAATGCCCCATCGGCCCCCACGGCCCAGGATGTCGATTATTTCTATGTCCAAAGCCTACTTCGGTTTTAGCTTTCACACGTCTTGGAGAACACTATGAATTTTAAACCTGTACATTATTCAGTATCCGTGGGGTGCCTGTTTTTGGCCACCTCAATCAGCCAGGCGGCAACGACACTTGTCGCTGTTGCATCTAATTTCACCAAACCGATGGCCGAAATTGCGGCGGCTTTTGAAAAAGCAACCGGCCACAGTGCTAACCTGTCGTTCGGCTCTTCCGGTAAATTCGTCGCGCAATTGGAAAATGGCGCACCGTTTGAGGTGTTTTTGTCGGCCGATGATAAAAACCCTAGAAAACTGGAACAAGACGGTTTTGCTGTGCCGGGCAGTCAATTTACTTATGCTGTAGGTAAATTGGTACTATGGTCAACTACGCCAGGATTGGTTGACGACCTGGGCAAAATTCTCAGTACCGGTAGTTTTAGACATCTGGCACTGGCTGACCCCAAATTGGCACCTTATGGCGCAGCAGCGGTGGAGGTGATGCAGAACATGGGCGTGTTCGATAAATTGCAGCCCTTGTTTGTGCAAGGTGAAAATATCGCGCAAACCCAACAATTTATCAGTACCGGCAATGCCGAGCTGGGTTTTGTGGCACTGTCACAAGTGATCGAAAAAGGCAAGATTGCCAAAGGTTCCGGCTGGATTGTGCCAGAGGAACTTCATGCGCCCATTCTTCAGGATGTCGTACTACTAAAAAGGGGCGCTGAAAATCCGGTGGCACCCGCATTGTTGCAGTTCTTAAAATCGCCGGAATCGTTGGCGATCATTAAAAAATACGGTTACGAATTGCCTAAATAACAGGACTGCCATGCTAAGCGTAGCTGACATCGCAGCCCTTTGGCTGACCTGTAAGGTTGCCGGTATCGCCACATTGCTGCTGCTGCTGCTGGGCACACCGCTAGCCTGGTGGCTGGCACGCACCACCTCGCGTTGGAAAGGTATCTGCAATGCCTTGGTAGCTTTGCCGCTGGTGTTGCCGCCAACGGTGCTGGGGTTTTATTTGCTGGTGCTGATGGGGCCGAACGGCCCAATCGGCCGGGTAACCACTGAATTGGGAGTGGGAACCATGCCCTTTACCTTTGCCGGTTTGGTGGTGGCATCGGTGCTGTACTCCCTGCCGTTTGTAGTGCAGCCATTGCAGGCCGCATTTGCCGCCGTTGGCGAGCAGCCGTTGGAAGCGGCTGCCACGTTGCGTGCAAGTCCATTGGATACTTTTTTTAGTGTGGTGGTGCCGTTGGCGCGTCCCGGTTTTTTGAGCGCAGCCATTTTGAGTTTTGCGCATACTGTCGGTGAATTCGGTTTGGTGTTGATGGTCGGTGGCAACATTCCCGGTAAAACCCGTGTGGTGTCGATGCAAATCTACAACCACGTCGAAGCGCTGGAATATGACCAAGCGCATTGGTTGGCCGGTGGCTTGCTGATGTTTTCGTTTTCGGTGTTGTTATTTATGTACAGCGTGCTTAAAACCTATCCAGTTGCCCATCCACTGAAATGATGTCGCCAATCACCGCTCGTTTTGCACTGGATTACGGTAAGTTTCAACTGGAGGTGGATTTGCAGTTGCCGGGGACCGGTATTACCGTGCTGTTCGGCCATTCCGGCTCAGGGAAAACGACACTGCTGCGTTGTATTGCCGGATTGCAACAGGCAGCGCAAGGATTTTTGCAAATCAACGGACAGGTGTGGCAGGACAGTGAGCGCAAAGTATTTCTACCCACCTATAAACGTTCGTTGGGCTATGTGTTTCAGGAAGCCAACCTGTTTCCGCACCTGACGGTAGCTGAAAACTTGCAGTTCGGCCTGAAACGGATTGCCCAAAAATCGGCGGGAGTCGAGCTGTCGCAAATTCTGGAGTTGCTGGGTATCGGCCACTTGCTGACACGTATGCCGGAACACCTGTCCGGCGGTGAACGGCAACGGGTAGCCATAGCCAGGGCTCTGGCCCTGAAACCGGAAGTGTTGTTGATGGACGAACCACTGGCATCACTGGATTTTAAACGCAAACAGGAAATACTGCCGTTTTTAAGCCGCCTGCATCAGGAACTGTCTATTCCGGTTTTATATGTCACGCATTCGCAGCAGGAAGTCGCGCAACTGGCCGATCATTTGATAATTTTGGCAGAAGGCAAGATCCTCGCAGAAGGCCCGTTATCGGAGACCTTGAGCCGTCTCGACCTACCATTGGCACAAGACCGCCAAGCCAGTACAGTTTGGCAGGCGATTATTGTCGGACAGGATGCCGATTATCATCTGACCCATGTGGCTTTCGATGGCGGCAGGCTTAGCTTACCCACTATTGATGCGCCGATAGGTACGTCGTTACGGGTGCAAATATTTGCCCGCGATGTCAGTATCACCTTGGCAGAACCCACAGCAACTAGTATTCTTAATATTTTACCCGCAGCCATCACTGGCCTGACTGACGATCAGGCCGGCCATAGTGTAATACGCTTACAAGTCGGCAAGCAATCGTTGCTGGCCCACATCACCCGCAAATCAGCACTGTTGCTGGGTTTGCAGATCGGCATGGCGGTTTATGTGCAGATCAAGGGTACCTCGATAGTCAATTGACCATCCTCCCCGGAAAAATCATTATGAAAGCAAGTGCACGTAATCAGTTTAGCGGTACCGTCAGTGACGTGGTGCTCGGCACGGTGAATGCCGAAGTTCATGTCAGCTTGAAAGGTGGGGCAACCATTGTCGCTGCCATTACCAAAGAATCCGTAGAAGCGTTGTCGATTAAAGCAGGATCGCAGGTGCTCGCGTTGGTCAAGGCGCCACAAATTATCGTCGTTACCGATTTCGGTGGCTACCGGCTGTCAGCGCGTAACCAGTTGCAAGGTACCATAAGCACAGGTTAAAACGGGCGCGGTCAACGCTGAAGTTGACATTGAATTAAGCTGCGGCGAGCTGATTGTCGCCACGGTCACTAACGACAGCGTCGATACATTGGGCTTACACAAAGGCCAGCCTGCGACAGCTGTATTTAAAGCGGGCGCCGTCATTCTAGCGGTCGCCTGTTAATATTCTGTCCGGCGCGGACGCAACTGTTCTTTGATTGCGCCTGCGCCGGACTTGAGTACCAGACCTGCTGGATAAAAAATTTTCCCTTGCAACACTAACAAATACAGGTATATAACATTCAACGAAGTATTTATAGAGTTAAGCAATTTCACAAGGCAAGCAAATTTCAAAAGAGAACATGATGTGAAAAGGTGGTATCGTGCGTTTTGGTCTTTACTCATCATAGGCATTTTAGCGATGGTTACCGTGATATTACCTAACTCAGCGCTATTGGAGGGTAAAACTGCAAATCCTTCGTTGAATAAAACGGCCGTCGGCCCTAATACCCCTTATATCGTTTTGGGAATGGGTTGTTTTTGGGGCTCAGAAAAACGCATGCAAGCCTTAGCAGGCGTTTTGGATGTTGAAGCCGGTTATGCGGGTGGCGATATTTCTGACCCAAGTTACCAAACGCTCCATGACACCGAAGAATCAATACACGAAGGCAAAGCCGTCAAAAACCATGCTGAAGTGGTTAAAGTCTATTACGATCCCAAGCAAACCAACCTTGAAAAAGTTTTGATCCAATTTTGGGAAAGCCACAACCCCACTCAAGGCAATCGCCAGGGAAATGACATTGGCAGCAATTATCGCAGTGCCGTTTTCTATCGTACCGATGAAGAGCGTCAATGGGCAGAAAAGACCCGTGACATCTATCAAGCCAACTTAACAACGGCCGGCATCGCTACCCCCATTACTACTGAAATTGTCCCGCTAAAAAATTATACCTCTGCGGAAGGCTATCATCAGGATTATTTAGAGAAAAATCCGCTGGGCTATTGCGGTTTGGGTGGGATTGGCGTTGCTTATTTCGATCTAAACATGCCTGTTCAGAGCGAAAATACCCATACCTCTAAAATCCCAGGTTTTGAGCAAAATTGGCAACAAATTAAACTTAATGCAAAAGAACAATTGATTGCTTTTGAAGCAGTTGAATGCGGCTATTGCAAGCAATTTGACAAAGAGGTGTTATCCTCCTGGAAAAATCCCGTTCCCATTGTTTCCACCAATTCAACAACACCGCCTAACGGCTGGAAGCTGAATCAGGAATTATCTGCCACTCCAACCATTGTGTTGTTTAGAGATCGGCAGGAGATAGCCCGCTATACCGGCTATCAAGGCGCGCAACCATTCTGGAAATGGTTGGGCGATGAAACGCTCAGCAAGTAGGCACTGTGAGCCATTCCTCAAAACGATTAGGCGCACAGTGACTCAAAGCGGACAATACTGTTCCCTTTATTTTGCCGTTTGACAAAAATTTCTCAGGCATTGGGATATTCATCTTGAAAAATCTAAACGAGATAACATTGTTTCCAGTGCGCTGTTGCCCTCCGTATCAACGGTAATTACATGTGCCCGTTCCGCGCTCGACAGCGGCTCTGCCGATTGTTGCTGCCGATGCAGAACATCAATGCTCGCTTCTGACGCGTCATTTTGCCGTTGTCTGATACGTCGGCATAATGTTTCATCGGACGCTTGAAAATCAATGATAAAAAATTTCACCCTGCATTTATTGGCAAGCTGTTGAAAAAGGTTCCGTTGTTCGGCTTTAAGGAATGCAGCGTCAATAATGGCAGGATAACCAGCCTCAAGCACAGCTTTGGCCAGTTCGGCCAGGCGACGGTAAGTCTTTTCCCCTGCTTCTGGTGTATAGACACCGCTATCGATAGCACTTCCAGTCTTGTCTTGGGCTGAAAAGCCAAATAGCCGTTTACGTTCTATATCCGAACGTATCTGCACTGCCCCGAT
Source organism: Methylobacter tundripaludum (assembly GCA_005239965.1). Taxonomy (GTDB): domain Bacteria; phylum Pseudomonadota; class Gammaproteobacteria; order Methylococcales; family Methylomonadaceae; genus Crenothrix. The sequence goes on along the minus strand of SBAV01000384.1, from coordinate 2,343 downwards.
TTTCTCAGCCAGTTGACCGGCAAACGTCGATTTTCCCGACCCTGAAAAACCATGGGTAACGATTAGCATCGCCTGTCTGTCTTGGCTAATCCGCTCGGCCAGATTGGCAAAAATCGCGTACTCGGAACGCGCCTGTGTGCGGACCACGGCATCAGCACTTTGGGCCAGCCGCAATAAAGACACTTTGGCCCGTACCAACGCACGATAAACCAGGTAATACCGCAATAAGGCCAAGCTTTGGTAATCACCGGTGTTTTGCAGATAGCGGTTGAGAAACCGGTAGGCATAGCCTTCATATCCAAAATGCAACAAGTCCATTACCAGAAAAGCCACCTCGCTGATGACATCAATCCAGCGCAGCATGGGATTAAACTCGATACAGTCAAACAGGATGACCTTGCCGTCGATAAGGGTCATGTTGCCTAAATGCAAGTCACCGTGGCATTCGCGCACATAGCCTTGCTGTTTGCGCTGCTGCATCAGTGGCGATTGATGCGTCCATTCGTTATCGCCCCACGCCTCGATAGCCTCAAGTTGTCGCAACTGAAGCCTATCGTCCAGCAACGGCCTGATATGGTTAAAATTCTCGACAAACCAATGCCTGATCTCCTGAAAGCCTCCGTAAGGCGACTGTTCGCCAGCTTTGTCAATGGTATTATGAAAATCGGCAACAATGCCAGTAATCTGATCAATTTCATCAACAGTCAATTGGCCGCTCTCACAGCGTTCCCTCAGTGTCTGGGATGAAGGAAATTGCATCATCTTAACGGCATATTCGATAGCTTCGCCTGCGCCATCCATTTTAGGATGATCAGTTTGCCCAGTTATCGGTACAACGCCAAGATACCAGTCAGCCGCCAAGCGCTGGTTCAGCCTTAATTCCTCCTGGCAATAAAACCGGCGTTTCTCCAGCGTGGAAAAATCCAGAAACCCGAAATTGACCGGTTTTTTGACTTTATAGGCATACTGTCCGGTCAGTAACACCCAGGAAATATGGGTTTCAATGAGACGGACAGGAGCGGCTGCATGGTCATAAGCCTTCGCTTCACAAAGTGCCTTAATCAGGGGGAAACCTGAATCCGGCGTTGTCTTATTGCTGTTCAATGTTATTTACCCCTTGCTGTGAAGTCATAGGATTCATGACCAATGCCTGCAATAACCCAAAATGATTTTTAAATGGGAACATAGCAGTTTATTTGTGGACAAAACATAACGGCTATTTTTACCCATCCCCTCGAAAAGGTAAAAGTTTTTTCATTTGAAGTGGCGTTGACTGCTATTGATAACGTTCATTATGAACAACCTGTTTCACAAGGTCTTTCAACTTACTACATTGCTCATGAAATAGCTTCAACTTTTTTGGCCGCTCTGCCAGTGAATGAATTTGCAAAGTGGTTGCATACCGTGGCATGTCACATCAACATTAAAAAATACAAAAACCATCCGCGTGGCCCTAAAAAACCTCCATCCAAAAAGACTTACGATTCCAAGAAACCCCATTGCTCCACTAAACGATTGCTTCAGGAAAAGAAAAACAAAAATAACGCCGAAACTATGGTGACGCCTTGAAAGGGCTGCCTTAATCTCACCTATCCAGTGTAAAATTAATTGAATAGTGAATATTCAAATAAAACAAGACTACTAATGCAATCACAAAAACGCGCCACATTAATGAGCAGTTGCCAACAATTGCCAGATCGGCAACGTGCCATCATGGCTATCCTGTCAGTCTATTATGTCTATTGCCCTATCTCGGTACTGGGTAATTGTTTGCACGACCTGGGCTTTAAGGACAGTAAACAAAAGCCGCTCAAAAATAGTGATTTGAAACTGGATTTTGATGCCTTATCGGCAGCAGGAATGATTGAAGGCCATCCTAGCCAAGGCACACGTCGTTGCACACGCTTAATTGCCGAAAGCATTACACGCCAATTGGTCAGCGACAATCAGTATGAACGCCATGCCAAGCTTATCGATAAATACCTGCCTGACACATCAAATAAGTACTTCTATTACATTTCGCAAGACGATTGCCTACGCGACATGCACCGCCATTTTCACCGTGGCCATTATAATAAAATGGATTCATGCCTTGAGAATGCCCGAATTTACGCTATGCCAACTCGTATTGACATTTATTTGTCCTGGATAATGAGCCCCTTTGACGCGGCTTGGTTTACCAGTCGGCATAAGGGGCTTGTCGAACAGTTTGCAGGTTTTATACTTTTGCACCAGGCCTTGTATTTATACAAAGATCCAGCCAATGACGACTTCCTGGAATATTGCATCAATGACAAATCCCTGATTGAAGTTGGTGTTGTACCGCGTCTTTGTGCCGAATTG
>SBAV01000238.1 GCA_005239965.1 Methylobacter tundripaludum | reverse complement strand
GAAGGTTGGGATGAGGGGAAATTTAAGCTGTTGGTTTTATTCTCCTCACCCCAGCCCTCTCCAGCAGGAGAGGGAGCTTTCTTGCTTAACTTAATGGCATTGAACTAACACCTGGGTTTTACCAGAACCCGTAACAAATTCTACTTCCAGACCATCGGGTTCGTACTGCTCTACTACAACTCCCGTGTCTTCAGCGCGCACCCCTAAGCTCGGAATATTAATTTTTTTAACACCACGGTATCAGGAAATGGTATTTCTATTTTTAATCTCCTGGATAAACGGTAATAAATCATGGAATACTCTCATTTGGCAGCTTCATGTAATTAAAGTAGCGTCAGGTCAAATCCCTCTATAACCCGACGTAATTGGATAACGCCGGTCCCGCCCAAACGCCCTGGGCGTAATCCTGATACCTGGCGGCGATTGCCGGCGCTTATACTCATTCCTATCGACCAGACTAATCGCCCTGGCCACATAGTCCGGCCTAAACCCAGCCGCAATGATGTCTTCAGCCGATTGATCCAGTTCCACATAACGTTCCAGTATCGGATCCAGAACCTCATAAGGCGGCAATGAATCTTCATCTTTTTGGTCTGGCGCTAATTCAGCAGAAGGCGGGCGAACTAACACCCGCTCCGGTATCACCGGTGACACGCTGTTACGGTAACGCGCCAATTGATACACCAACAGCTTGGGCACATCCTTGATCGGTGCAAAACCACCGGCCATATCACCGTACAAGGTGGCATAACCGACACTCATTTCGCTTTTGTTGCCGGTCGTCAGCAATAATTTCCCTTGTTTATTGGACATCGCCATTAAAATCACCCCGCGACAACGGGCTTGAATATTTTCCTCGGTGGTATCGCGTCCCGTACCAGCAAAAACTTCCGACAACATGCCGGTAAAAGCATTCACTGCTGGTTCGATTGGAATGCTGTGGTATTTAACCCCTAAAGTCTCGGCTTCCAGCACCGCATCTTCGTTGCTCATGTCCTGGGTATAGCGTGATGGCATCAACACGGCTTCAACCTTATCCGCACCTAAAGCATCCACCGCTAACGCTAAAACCAGCGCCGAATCAACGCCACCGGACAAACCTAAGATTGCGCCTTGGAAACCGTTTTTACGTACATAATCCTTAATACCCAAGACCAAGGCTTGGTAATCACTGGAGATTTTTGCATAAGGCATTGCCAACGTGCTTTTTAATGGCTGGTTGCCGTCAAACTCAACCACGCTGATCTCTTCTTTAAACTCAGCGGCTCTAAAGACGACTTCACCCGTCTGATCCATTACAAACGATGCGCCATCAAATATCAATTCATCCTGTCCGCCCACTTGATTGACGTATACCAAAGGGATGCCTGCCGCTTTAATTTGCGGTTCAATAATTTTTTCGCGCAGGTAGATTTTTCCAGAATGAAACGGCGAGGCATTCAGTGTCAATAACAACTCTGCGCCGGCCCGCTTGTTGGCTTCAATAATGCCGCCTTGCCAGACATCCTCGCACAGCGTTAAGCCGATGAATGTGCCGTTAAACTCGAAAACACACGGTTGTGTACCGGCGGTAAAATAGCGCTGTTCATCAAACACACCGTAATTCGGCAAGGCCTGTTTTCGGTAACTCGCAAGGGTAACCCCATCCTGCAACACTATCACGCTGTTATAAAGCTTATCGCCTGCCCGCTCAGGAAAACCCACTACCACTGCAATGCCGCTGATACGTTCAGCGAGCTGATAGATGGCGTTGTTGGCAGTCTCGATAAAGTCTTTACGTAACAACAAGTCTTCGGCAGGATAGCCGGTAATGCTGAGCTCTGGGAAGACGATGATGTCTGCGCCCAAATCATCACGGGCGTGCAGGGATACAGCTACAATGTTATCAACATTGGCGGCGATATTGCCCACTAAAAAATTGGTTTGGGCGATGGCAACTCTTAAGGTCATGTATAAACTTAACGATCCGGCACATCACGCCGCGTTGCCCCCATATACAACTGCCTTGGGCGGCCAATTTTCTGCTCCGGGTCAGAAATCATCTCATCCCAATGCGATATCCAGCCCACAGTACGCCCCATCGCAAAAATGGCAGTAAACATATTGCAAGGAATGCCCAAGGCGTGCAGGACGATACCGGAATAAAAATCCACATTCGGGTATAGCTTTTTTTCAATGAAATATTCATCTTCCAAAGCAATGCGCTCCAATTCCAACGCCAACTTAAACAACGTGTCATCATGAAGCCCAAGTTCCGTCAACACCTCATGACAAGTTTCACGCATGAGTTTGGCACGGGGATCATAATTTTTATAAACCCGATGGCCAAAGCCCATCAACCTGAATGGATCGTTTTTGTCCTTTGCCTTGGCAATGTACACCGGTATTTGGGAAACATCGCCGATTTCTTTCAGCATATTGAGTGCCGCTTCATTAGCGCCACCGTGCGCCGAACCCCAAAGACAGGCAATACCGGCGGTTATACAGGCAAATGGATTGGCGCCACTGGAACCCGCTAAACGTACCGTTGATGTCGACGCGTTTTGCTCGTGGTCAGCATGCAAAATTAAAATTCTGTCCAGCGCCCTAACCAGCACGGGATTGGGTTCATATTCATCACACGGCGTGGCTTGCATCATACGCAAAAAGTTTTCCACATACTTGAGCTTGTTTTGCGGGTACATGAACGGCGAACCGACACTGTACTTGTAACACATGGCCACTATTGTCGGCACTTTGGCAATCAGCCGTATCGCGCTGATATGGCGATCGATTTTAGATCGGATATCCAGGGAATCATGGTAAAACGCCGATAATGCCCCTACCACACCCACCATAATAGCCATAGGATGTGCATCCCTGCGAAAACCTTTAAAGAAATTGGTGAGCTGGTCATGCACCATGGTGTGCATGGTGATATCTCTTTCGAATTCTTTCAGTTCATTCGAATTTGGCAACTCACCTTCCAACAACAAGTAACACACTTCCAGGAAAGTACATTTTTCTGCCAGTTGTTCAATAGGGTAACCCCGATAAAGCAGGATGCCGGCTTCACCATCGATATAGGTGATCGCTGAACGGCAACTGGCCGTGGAGGTAAATCCAGGATCGTAAGTAAACATGCCGGTCTGTTTGTACAATGTTTGCACATCAAGAACATCAGGGCCAACAGTCCCAGATAAAACGGGTAACTCACAGAGAGACTCAGATTGCTCGTTATTTAGGGTAACACTACTTAATTTGGTCATAGATTTCTCTCGATTTTAAGTGTCTTATCGCACTACGTTTTATGGTTACCCACTTCTGGGCAATCAATAAGGTTTAACCATTCGCCTGCCTTCAAACTCCCCTTATGGTAGAGCTTGTCAAATACACTACTGCGTGGCTTGTCGTGCCAATTCGGTTACTCGCGCCCAATCTTTTGTTTTTACTGCATCGGCAGGAGCAAGCCACGACCCACCCACACAGGCCACATTACTCAATTGTAAATAGGCTTGGTAATTTTCGGGTGATATACCGCCGGTCGGGCAAAAGGTTGCTTGCGGAAAAGGCCCTGCAATGGATTTTAACAGGGGTATGCCACCTGCGGCTTCTGCCGGAAAAAACTTGAAATGATCCAGGTCGTATTCCATCCCCAGCATCAGCTCTGACAGGGTCGCCACACCTGGGATCAAGGCTATATTGCCAGCGCACGCCGCGTCAAGTAATCTTGGCGTAAGTCCTGGGCTAATTGCAAATACCGCTCCAGCATCTTCGGCGGCCCGTAATTGGGCGGGCGTAGCAATAGTTCCAGCCCCGACAATAGCCCCCTCGACTTGTTCACTGATCTGCCGAATAGCATCCAGTGCAATCGGTGTGCGCAGGGTAATTTCCAATACCTTAATACCGCCTGCTACCAACGCTTTAGCCAGCGGCACCGCATCTTCCAGATTTTGAATGACCATCACCGGCATCACAGGGCCAGTTGTTAACACAACATGCGGTTGAATTTTCCAGTTATTATTCATTTAATTTTCTCAAAATGGCAAAGTAGGTTATTAAATTTTAAATATAAAATACACAGCACCCGATGCAGCCTTATAAGCTAGGTTTGTCCTATAATCCAGCACATCTAAGCCATAGAGTTGGGAAATAATATTATTTTTTGCTGTTTACCTTATTCCTATCGCCTTTGGTGGATAGTTTTCGCAATAAAGAATAGACGTTTTGCTTAAATTTAAGATTTTCATAGTTTTGCCAATAAGCTACCCCGAATAATGCACCAATGCCGATGTCATTCAATCCGTCCACCGGACTACTAAACATTCTGAAAAAACCAAATCCGACCATAAAAAATCCCAATATACAAAACAAAATTACAAGTGTTTTTGCTCGAGCAATATTAATTTGTTTATCTTCTTTAGCTGACTCTAAAATCTTTTGTTCTTCACCTGAAAACTTCATTCAAGATCTCTCCATCCTCGGCTTAACTTAAGCAAACAGATAAATAGACGTTTTTAATGACTCAACTTTAATCAATATTCCAACTTTGCTAAAAACTTTCAATATGTCGTTATAGAAAAATTTATTTACCATGCTTAAAACTATTGAAATTTGGTTAATCCACAGCAAACAAATTGGATGCTCCCGTCTCGGCTGTTGAAGCCCCCAATCTGAACCGGCCAAACATTTCTCGTCCCATACCGTAATGGTGGTTTTTGGCTGAATTAGGCAACGGCACACGCGCATCAAATTCAGCCTGGTCGACCTTGGCGTTGATCTCGCCGGTTTGCAGGTTCAATGCAATCATATCGCCATTTAGTACTTTGGCCAAAGGCCCGCCCATTTCGCATTCTGGGCAGATATGGATGACGGACGGCACTTTCCCGGAGGCACCGGACATGCGGCCATCGGTAACTAACGCCACTTTAAAGCCCTTGTCTTGCAGTACGCCCAAAGGCGGTGTCAGCTTATGCAGTTCCGGCATACCATTGGCGCGTGGGCCCTGGAAGCGAATGACGGCGACAAAATCTTTTTCCAGTTCACCGCGTTTAAAAGCCGCCAAAAAATCTTCCTGATCATCAAACACAACCGCTGGTGCCTCAACAATCTGATGATCTGCCGATACCGCTGAAAGCTTCGAAACACCACGGCCCAAATTGCCGTGCATCACATGCAAACCGCCGCCTATTGCAAATGGTTTTGCGACACTGCTCAACACCTCTGTATCTAATGAACTTTCAGGGCATGCGTGCCAGCTTAATTTATTGTCTATTAATTTAGGCTCCTGCGTGTAACTGTTCATGCCGCGCTCATCAGCGACGGTCAATATGTCTTCATGCAGCAGACCGTTTCTTAGCAGTTCGGCAATTAATACGCCCATACCGCCCGCCGCATGGAAATGGTTTACATCGGCTGGGCCGTTGGGATAGATTTTGGCAATCAACGGTACTGCTCGGGACAGGTTGTCAAAATCATCCCAGTTTAAAACGATGCCGGAAGCGCGGGCAATCGCAATCAAGTGCATGGTATGATTCGTTGAGCCACCGGTCGCCAACAGACCAATCACCGCGTTGATAATGGCTTTTTCGCACACCATGTGGGCGATGGGCCGGTAATCATCACCCAAGGCGGTAAATTTTAAGACCTGCCTCGCTGCTGCTTTGGTTAATTCATCACGCAACGGGGTATATGGGTTGACGAACGAACTGCCAGGAAGATGCAGCCCCATCATTTCCATCATCATTTGGTTGCTGTTCGCCGTACCGTAAAACGTACAGGTTCCAGGGCTGTGATAGGAGGCCGATTCGGCTTCCAGCAACTCTTTTCGGCCTATTTTGCCCACGGCATAAGCCTGACGGGCGCGGGCTTTTTCCTTGTTGGTCAAACCACTGGGCATAGGGCCTGCGGGTACAAATACCGCCGGCAAGTGGCCAAAACTTAAGGCACCAATCAACAAGCCCGGTACAATTTTATCGCACACGCCCAAATACAAGGCGCCATCAAACATGTTATGGCTCATGCCGATAGCCGTTGCCATGGCAATCAAGTCACGGCTGAACAGCGACATTTCCATGCCAGGCTGGCCTTGGGTGATTCCATCGCACATCGCCGGTACGCCACCGGCAACCTGTGCCACACCACCGGCCTCCCTGATCGCCGCCTTGATTAAATCCGGCGCATCCTTGTAAGGCTGGTGCGCGGACAGCATGTCGTTGTACGAGGTGATAATACCGATATTGGCTTTTTTATTGCCCGTTAAGTCGGCTTTTTCGCTAAGATTACAGGCCGCAAAACCATGTGCCAAATTGCCGCAAGCCATACCGGAGCGGACGGGCTCTTTTTGGGCAATGCCATCAATGTATCTGATATAAGCAGAACGTGTCGGTTGGCTGCGCTCAATGACTTCTTGGGTAACTTTTTCAACAATAGGGTGCATTTTATTCCTTATTAAATTCGGGCTAAACGACAGTAATCAACGCATTATCATTTTAATGAAGTAAGCCACCACAGTAACAAAAAAAATAGCCCAGACAAGACCAGTGGGGGTGTACATATAATCTGTTAAATCAAGGAATGGCCCCATTTTAAACCTCATTAGTCGTCATTGATTCCTAAGCCGGAGCTTGTAAAGCAGATGAGGTGGGCTTACTCGCCAATTCCTGATCTGTAATATCTCGCGGTAGTTTCATGCCGCGATGACTTCGTCCCGCACAAAATGTAAGCGTATCATTTTTGGCTTATCATCAGGTTCAAAATGACAATCTACCGCCTCGCGTACTTTGCAGTGTAAGTCATCCACATTGTTGGCATCCGTAAAAATGGATACATCTAAAGCTCTTGCCATATAACCGCCTTCCGGCGCATCTTCAACTAAAAAAATAATTTCGTTCATGATATTCATTGTCTTATGGATTGGTAGGTGGTCTTATTCTTCCCAAGCCCGCCCATCTCTGGCAAGAAGAGCGACTGAGGCAACGGGCCCCCAACTACCAGCTTGATAATGCTTAGGTGTATCATTCAAATGTTGCCACGCATCCTGTATGGAATCCACCCAAATCCAGGCTTGTTCAATTTCTTCACGACTCAAAAACAGTGTTGGATTGCCGCGCATGGCTTCCAGCACCAATTTTTCATAACCACCGAAAATGCGGCTCTTTTTAAATGCCTCAGAAAAGCTTAAATCCAGTTTGGTTTTTTGTAGCTTGATATTTTCATCGATGCCCGGCACTTTGTTAAGTATTTGCACATCCACACCTTCATTCGGCTGCAAGTGTATGGTCAACTTGTTAGGCGGCAAATCCCGAAAACTGTCGTTAAAAATATTGTGCGGCAACTGTTTAAAATAAATCACAATTTCCGTGCGTTTATTGGTCAGCCGCTTGCCGGTGCGCAAGTAGAACGGCACGCCCGCCCACCGCCAGTTATCGATATCAACCCGCAAGGCAACGAAACTTTCCGTGGTGCTTTCGACATTCGCCCCTTCTTCTTCCAGGTAACCCGGCACCGCCCGCCCTTTAAGAAACCCCGCCGAATACTGGCCACGCACGGTTTTTTCTTCAACATTACTCAGGGTAATCGGGCGTAGCGCTTCCAGGACTTTTATTTTTTCATTACGTATATTTTTGGCTTCCAAATTGACCGGAGGTTCCATCGCAATAAAGGTCAGAATTTGTAATAAATGATTCTGCAACATATCCCGCAGCTGCCCTGTTTTATCAAAATAATCCCAGCGCCCTTCAATGCCGACTTCTTCAGCCACGGTAATCTGGATATGATCGATGGTATTGTGATCCCAGTTGGTGGTAAAAATGGAATTGGCAAAGCGCAGTGCCAACAAATTCAGCACCGTCTCCTTGCCTAAATAATGGTCAATGCGAAATACTTGCTCTTCGGAAAAAACCTTGGCGACCGCATCGTTAATTTCTTTGCAAGATTCAAGATCATGGCCAATCGGCTTTTCCATTACCATGCGTGATTCTGCCGTTAATACGCCGGAGTGGCTCAAGCCCTGGCAGATATTTTTAAATAAAACCGGTGAAACCGCAAAGTAATTAACTGCTATGTGGGTTTGTGGATTCAACACGGTTTTTAACGGTTGATATTGATCGCGCTGGGTCAGATCAATTTTCAGATAAGTCAGCCTGGCTGAAAACCGTTGCCACACGGTGTCTTCGATCTTGTCATTCAAAAATTCCCGTAAATTTTTTAGCACAATGGCTATAAATCCGGCATTGTCGCCCTCGTGCCGATCCACGCCGATAATACGGGTGTTGGGTTCAATCAAGTTGGCATTCTCAAGCCTATATAATGAAATCAACAGCTTGCGGCGCGATAGATCCCCCAGTGCCCCATAAATAATCAAATCGCACGGTTTGTATATTTTTTTTTCTTTCATTAGGCTGATTGATAGGTGTGGCACGTAATAAACGACGTAGCGTCATGGCTAAACGCATACTTTATGTGCGCTATTATCGCATAATTTTACAGCCGATGTTGTAGCCTGAGACCTTAAAGCCAGGGCAAGCGCATATAGCTTGCTTGAAAAACCACAATCGCTGCGAGACACGATGTCGAGTAGTCCCCGGAAGCGATAGGTGCATGTGTTTTCACGAAGCGTAGCGTAGTGAAAATGCAGGCTTTCCGACATCGCG
>SBAV01000090.1 GCA_005239965.1 Methylobacter tundripaludum | reverse complement strand
CCTTACCGCTGCCGATTAGCGAAAAAATAGCGCAATCCACTCCTAAGCCCCCCCGTATTAAATCGGGAAAAACCACACTAAAACGGGTGCTGATTGCGGATGACAATGAAATTAACCTGCTGCTATTGGGCAATATGCTGGAATTGCAAGGTTGCACGGTTGATTCGGCTACCAATGGCAGAGAGGCGCTGCAATTAATTAAAAGTAACCGTTATCAAATGGCTTTTGTCGATCTCAATATGCCGGTGATGTCAGGATTGCAATTAATAAAAATGCTCCGAAGCCGGCATAACCGGCTCAAAGTAGCCGCTATCAGTGCTTATGCAGATCAGGATAAAATCAACGAGGCTTTAGCTGCCGGTTTTGATTATTATCTTACCAAGCCTATTGATGCCAATCAGCTTAATGAGTTGGTTCAAGCCTTGCCGGCTTGAAAACAGCCGACAGGAAAGTAAACGCATACGAGGCTGATGTGCGGGTTAATTTTGTGTTATTCTAATTAATTAGCTTTTTTCAAAAAATTCTCATATCACTTTATGCGAACTCGCGTTAAAATTTGCGGTTTTACTCGTGTTGACGATGCAGTTTACGCCGCTCATGCTGGGGTTGATGCCATAGGTTTGGTGTTTTATCCGCCCAGCCCACGCCATGTCGATATCGATCAGGCCATCAAAATAGTCAGCGCTTTACCGGCTTTTGTTACTGTCGTAGCCCTTTTTGTCGATGAACAGGAAGCCAATATCCGTGAGGTTTTGCGTCATGTGCCTGTCGATTGTTTGCAGTTTCATGGTAATGAATCTGCACCCGCTTGCAGAATTTATAATAGGCGCTATATCAAAGCCGTGAGCATGCAACAAAACACCAATATTTCAGAGCTGGCTGCATACTATTATGATGCCGCTGGCCTATTGCTGGATACCTATCATCCAGCGGCAAAAGGGGGCACAGGGCACCAATTTGACTGGTCGTTAATCCCTGAGCAATGTCCTTTACCCCTTATTTTAGCCGGTGGCCTGGATGCCCATAATGCCAGGCAGGCAATACAAACTGTAAGGCCTTATGCGCTGGATATCAGCAGTGGGGTAGAAACCGGTAAAGGCATTAAAGACAGGCTTAAAGTCAGCGCATTTTTAAAAGAAGTTATTGAGGGTGATAAAACAGTAATATGACAGAAAAATATAATATGCCCGATGAACACGGGCACTTTGGTGTGTACGGCGGAATATTTGTTGCGGAAACGCTGATACCGCCTATCCAGGAGCTCAATGAGGCTTACCAGCGTTACCTTAAAGATCCTGATTTTATTGCCGAATTAAGTGATGATTTAAAAAATTATGTCGGGCGTCCCTCTCCTTTGTACCATGCTGAACGCTGGAGCCGTAATCTGGGCGGCGCGCAAATTTATTTAAAGCGTGAAGACTTGAATCATACCGGGGCCCATAAAGTTAATAATACGGTCGGCCAGGCTTTATTGGCCAAACGCATGGGTAAAACCCGTATTATTGCTGAAACTGGCGCTGGCCAACATGGCGTTGCCACGGCAACTGTTGCAGCGAGATTAGGCTTGGAATGCGTTGTGTACATGGGCGCTGTTGATGTTGCTCGCCAAGCTTTAAACGTCTACCGCATGAAACTCTTGGGCGCTACCGTTGTTGCAGTTGAATCAGGTTCAAAAACCTTAAAAGATGCATTAAATGAAGCCTTGCGTGACTGGGTAACCAATGTCGATAACACCTTTTATATCATCGGCACGGTTGCAGGGCCTCACCCTTACCCGGCTATGGTCAGGGATTTCCAAACCGTGATCGGCCATGAAGCCAAGCAGCAATGCCTGGAAATGACAGGGCGTTTACCTGATGCCCTGGTTGCCTGTGTGGGCGGCGGTTCGAATGCCATTGGTTTGTTTCACCCTTTTATTGATGACAGTTCAGTTGCAATGTACGGTGTTGAAGCGGCGGGTGATGGCATTGAAACAGGCCGCCATTCCGCGCCCCTTTCGGCCGGCAAGCGTGGCGTATTGCACGGTAACCGCACGTATTTGATGTCGGATGAAGACGGCGAAATCATCGAAACCCACTCTATTTCCGCAGGGCTGGATTACCCCGGCGTAGGGCCAGAACATGCCTGGTTAAAAGATTCCGGCCGTGCGCATTATGTCAGTATTACCGACACTGAAGCCTTGGGCGGTTTTCATGCGCTCACCAAAATGGAAGGTATTATCCCTGCCTTAGAATCCAGCCATGCTATGGCTTACACCATGAAACTTGCTCCGGCTATGAAAAAAGATGACATCATTATTGTTAACCTGTCCGGTCGTGGCGATAAAGACATGCACACCATAGCCCAGCGCGAAGGAATAGAATTATGAGCCGATTAGCCGCCAAATTTGAAGCGCTATCCAAAGCAGGCCGAAAAGCGCTGATCCCGTTCATTACTACCGGCGATCCGAATCCTGAATTCACACTGCCGCTTATGCACGCAATGGTTGCCGCCGGTGTTGATATCATTGAGTTAGGCATACCTTTTTCTGACCCGATGGCTGACGGCCCTGTTATTCAACGTGCCAGCGAACGTGCCCTTGAACATAAAATGAGCTTAAGGCGCGTATTGGCTCTTGCTGGCGAATTTCGAAAAACCGACCAACACACGCCTATTGTGTTGATGGGCTATGTCAATCCAATTGAAACTTTAGGCTATGAAAATTTTGCTGATGCAGCAAAACGCGCCGATGTTGACGGCGTACTTACCGTAGATTTACCGCCCGAGGAAGCCAGCCAGTATGGTGCATTATTGAAAGCTCGCGGTATTGACCCTATTTTCCTGTTGGCGCCCAATAGCAGCGATGACCGCATCCAGAAAATGGATGCCATCGGCAGTGGTTACCTTTACTATGTGTCCCTTAAAGGCGTTACTGGTGCCGGGCATTTAAATATTGCCGATGTTGAAGCCAAACTTCAGCAAATCCGGGCCAATACCCGCTTGCCGATTGCTATCGGCTTTGGTGTAAAAGATGCTGAAGTGTCTAAAACTATTGCAAATATTGGTGATGGCGTAGTCATTGGCAGCGCACTCATCAGCAAAATAGAAGCCAACCTGGATAACCTGGCTGTGGCTCAGCATGAAATTATTGCCTTATTAACCGCCATGCGACTCGCCATGGATACTTAGACCAACACGAGCGGAGAAATAAAATGAGTTGGTTTGAAAAATTAATCCCATCAACAATCAGGACGGAACGTTCCAATAAAAAAGGAGCTGTCCCTGAAGGCTTGTGGAATAAATGCCCCAGTTGCAGCGCCATTCTTTATAATGCGGAATTGGAAAAAAACTACAGTGTCTGTCCCAAATGCGAACATCATATGCGTATTCCAGCTCGGGTACGTTTGGAAATGTTTTTGGATGAAGAAGGCCGGGAAGAAATTGCCAAACACGTTAAATCCACTGACCCACTAAAATTCAAGGACAGCAAAAAATACAAAGACCGCATCATCCAAGCGCAGAAACAAACCAAGGAAAACGATGCCTTAGTGGTTATGAAAGGCCAGTTGCATGGCCGTGATATTGTCGCTGCCGCATTTGGCTTTGATTTTATGGGCGGTTCTATGGGCTCGGCTGTCGGGGAAAAATTTATACGCGGCGTTAATAAAAGTCTTGAATTAAATGCGCCCTTTATCGTGTTTACCGCCAGCGGCGGCGCACGTATGCAGGAATCATTGTTTTCCCTGTTTCAAATGGCCAAGACCAGTGCCGCGTTAACCCGGTTATCTGAAGCCGGTCTCCCCTATATCTCGTTTATGACCGATCCAACTATGGGCGGCGTATCGGCCAGTTTGGCGATGCTGGGTGATATCAATGTCGCCGAACCCAATGCCCTGATTGGCTTTGCAGGTCCCAGGGTCATCGAGCAAACCGTCCGCGAAAAATTACCGGAAGGCTTTCAGCGTAGCGAGTTTTTACAGGATCATGGCGCCATTGACATGATTATCGACAGGCGCCAGATGCGCGATAAAATCGCCAATATTTTGTCATTACTGATGGCTGGACGGGCCAAAAATCAGCCAGTCGTTGCCAGCAATGATAAAGCTGTCGAAAATTCCGAAAACACGGCTGATGAAACCGGCGTTGATAATACCGATGTTCAGGATACCGCCATCGATCCTGATTGATGATGCATTTTGATTCGTTACAGGGCTGGCTCAGTTGGCAGGAAGGCCTTCATCCTTTAGCGATAGACTTGGGGTTAGAACGGGCGGCACACATTTATCGTGCGCTCAATCCGGACGCGATAAAACCACCTACAGTTACCGTCGCCGGTACGAATGGCAAAGGTTCGTGTGTGGCTTTTCTGGAAGCCATTTATAAAGCAGAAGGCTACCGGGTAGGCGCATACACTTCCCCGCACATTCGAAAATACAATGAAAGAATAAAAATAAACGGCGAACCTGTTTCCGATGCAATGATTTGCGAAGCCTTTGCCCGCATAGAGTCTGTCCGCAAAGACACTTCGCTGAGTTATTTTGAATTTGGCACCCTTGCGGCCCTCGATATATTTTGGCGATCAAATGTTGATATTCAATTATTGGAGGTTGGCATGGGCGGACGTCTTGATGCGGTCAATATCATCGATCCTGATGTTTCTTTGGTTGCCAGCATAGATATCGATCATGTCGATTGGCTTGGGTCTACGCGCGAAGCCATCGGCCATGAAAAAGCCGGCATTTTTAGGGCCAACACGCCTGCCATTGTTGGCGATCCCAATCCGCCAGACTCTTTGCGACAAAATGCCAGTGATAAACAATCCCTGCTCTATTGTATCGGCCAGGATTTTTCTTATCAAAAGCAACAATCCGGGTGGGACTGGTCTGCGGGTAATCAGCCATTAACACAGCTCCCCGATCCTGGCCTAAAAGGCGAGCACCAATTCCGTAATGCTTCATCTGTCATTATGGCTGTGCTGCAATTGAATAAAAAAATACCGGTTACAGAAAACTCTATTCGGGCGGGCTTAAAAAATGTTGCGTTGCCGGGGCGCTTTCAACGGATTGAACTTGATAACGATACGCCGCTGCTATTGGATGTGGGCCATAATCCTGAAGCGGTGACAACGCTGGCGGAATATCTGTGTGCGGCCTACCCCAACCGGCGTGTCCACGCCATTTTTTCGATGATGAAAGACAAAGACATTGCCGGCGTGCTAAAAATTATGGCTCCAGCCATATACGCCTGGTATTTTGTACCGCTTACCAATCCCAGGGCTATTTCCACGACAGCTGTACAAGAATTTTTTTCACAATGTCAAATTACTAACGTATCCTTTGACTATACTGCGTTTGCTGGTGCTTTTGCCGCAGCCAAGAAACAATGCCAAAATGACGATTTATTACTCGTTTTTGGCTCTTTTTTTTTGGTATCTGATTGCTTAAATGAACTTGAAGGTAAGTAAACAAATGGATCATGAATTAAAACAACGTTTAATTGGTGCTATCGTAGTGACGGCACTGGCCGCCATTTTTATCCCTATGTTATTCGACGACCCTATTGATAACAGTGGTCAACAAGTCAGTGAGCTGACTATTCCGAAAGCACCCGAAAATCTGGCTCAAAAAGCTGAAAAAAAATTACCCGAAGACTTCGGCCGAGCGCTGACCCCGTCCGATCAGGATGCTACTGGCGGGCAAAATGACGGTGCTGACAGCACAGCCGCTGGTGAAGAATCCGATCAACCGGTGCAAACTGAAAGTCCTGTGGATGATGAACTGGTTGCCACTGAAGCGGACAATGAAGAGGCCACTCCAAACGGCAGCGCCGCATCCAAAGCCCCCGCAGAAACCCTGGATACCGGTGAAGTTTCAGAATCGGAAAAATCGAACGATGTCGAGCCAATACCGGCTAAAGTGAAGCCTGCTGCAGAGCCAAAAGTGTCAGGCGCCGTTACCGAACCCAAAATCAAGAAAAAGCCCAAAGCTGCTGAAACAGATAGCCATAAGACAGCGTCCAACTCAGAAAGTAGCGTTGTGGACAATACGTCGCATAAAGCCAAGCTCCCTTCTTCAAAAACGGGTGGACTGAGCCGCTGGTCCATTCAGGCCGGCAGTTTCAGTAAAAAAGAAAATGCCGTTGCTATGTTAGAGAAACTGCAAAAACAAGGCTTTCCGGTTACCTTACAGTCCAAAGGCAATATCTATAGACTGAAAATAGGGCCGGAACTGGATAAGCAACGTGCCGCTGATATGAAAAAAAGATTGGACAAACAGAATATTCAAGCTTTTATCATTGCCGAGTAAGCTGAAACACTATTTTGTCTCACTGGCCAGCTATTTAACGCGGTGAGAATGTGCTCTGGATAGATACTGTCATTATTGCAGTGATTTCTACCAGTGCCTTAGCTGGCATCGTGCGCGGCTTGGTGGGTGAAATTCTGTCTCTGGCAGTTTGGCTGCTGGCAATCTGGATAGGTCTGACCTTTAACCGGGAGTTTTCGATTTTGCTTGCGTTAACAGTGGTCAATCCTGCCGTTAAAGTAGCCTTGTCCTTTGCCGGTTTGTTACTCATTACGCTACTGATGGGTAACGCCATTCATGCCTTGCTGATTGATATTATCAGAAGTAGAAACCTGGGTTTTTTTAACCGTTTTTGGGCAATGCTTTTTGGAAGCATACACGGTGGATTTATTGTTGCGGCGCTTATCCTGTTAGCCGGATTATCGCCGTTACCGTTAGAGCCTTGGTGGCAGGATGCCCTGCTGATTCCCCCGTTTCAATCACTTGCTGTGTTTATGAAGGATAACATCCCTTCTGAAATGGCGGCTTATGTCAACTATCATTAAAACTTTCGTACTGGGTCAAAATAATAATGTGTGGTATTGCTGCTATCGTTTCACATCAACCGGTCAATCAGGAATTATATGACGCGCTTACCGTCCTGCAACACCGAGGACAGGATGCTGCCGGTATAGTCACTTGCGAGAATGGAAGATTGTATTTACGTAAAGAAAACGGCTTAACGCGTGATGTCTTCACCAATATCCAAATGTTAAAATTGAGGGGCAACATGGGCATAGCGCATGTTCGTTACCCAACTGCAGGCTGCACCAGTTCTGCCGAAGCACAGCCTTTTTACGTGAATTCTCCTTTCGGCTTAACACTGGCGCATAACGGCAATTTAACCAATACCGAAGAGCTTAAAAAAGCCCTGTTCATCGAAGACCAACGCCATTTAAACACCGATTCAGATTCGGAGGTTTTGCTGAACATTTTTGCGCACGAGCTGCAAAGCCTGGGTAAGCTGCACCTGAGCGTCGCTGATGTTTTTGAGGCGGTAGCCGGTGTACACCGCCGCTGTAGAGGCGCTTATGCCGTGGTCATCATGATTGCCGGTTTCGGCATTTTGGGTTTTAGGGATCCAAACGGCATTCGACCATTAATTTTTGGTGAACGCAAAACTGATGGCCAATCCGAATTCATGATTGCCTCAGAAAGTGTGGCGTTGGATGTGCTGGGTTTTTCGGTACTGAGAGACGTACAACCTGGCGAAGCGGTGTTTATTGAGCAATCCGGGGTGCTGCATACCCAGCAGTGCGCCCAAAAGCCTGATCACTGTCCGTGTATCTTTGAATACGTTTATTTTGCCCGCCCTGACTCTATTATCGATAACATTTCCGTGCACAAAGCCCGTTTGCGTATGGGCGAAAAACTGGCAACCAAAATTCTTAAGGTTTGGCCGGATCATGATATCGACGTGGTTATTCCCATACCCGATACCAGCCGTACAGCCGCGTTACAAATGGCATATTTGTTAGGCGTTAAATTCCGCGAAGGCTTCATCAAAAACCGTTACATAGGCCGGACTTTTATCATGCCCGGCCAAAAAATGCGCGAAAAATCAGTACGGCAGAAACTTAATGCGATCGGCCTGGAATTTGAGGGCAAGAACGTATTACTGGTTGATGATTCTATTGTTAGAGGTACTACCTCCGCGCAAATTATCCAAATGGCGAGGGATGCCGGCGCCAAAAAAGTTTACTTTGCTTCGGCAGCGCCGCCTGTGCGTTATCCTAATGTATACGGCATTGACATGCCGGCGGCACACGAATTAATTGCGCATAATCGCACTGAGGAAGAAGTGTGTGAAGAAATAACTGCGGACCGGCTTATTTACCAAGATTTGGATGATTTGATTGATGCGGTGCGAAAAGGCAATCCCGGCATTCAGCATTTCGATACCTCTTGTTTCAGTAAAAAATATATTACCGGCGATGTCGACGATGCCTACCTGGATCGTATCGAAACACTGCGCAATGACAACGCCCAAACAACGCGTAACACGCAATCGTTTATCATCGAAATGCAAAACAACAGCTGACGCAACTAGCAGTGTTATGTTTTAATTGACGGGGCGGCCATAAACCGCCCTTCTTTTTTTGTCCATGATTCTCAAAAAACCTTATGAAAGATATTAACTGGAACGATTATTCTCTGGAAACGCAAGCCATACGCGCCGGACACAAACGCACCCATGAAGATGAGCACAGCATAGGCATTTTTACCACTTCCAGTTATGTTTTTAAAAATGCCGAAGACGCCGCTTTGCGTTTTACCGGTCAAAAAGCCGGTAATATTTATTCCAGGTTTACCAACCCCACTGTCAACGCGTTTCAGGAACGCCTGGCGTTTATGGAAAAGGGCGAACGTTGCCTGGCCTTTGCATCGGGCATGGCGGCTATCATGGCTGTGGGCATGGGCTTGCTGAAAGCCGGGGATCATATCGTCTGCTCGCGCGGCGTATTTGGCAATACTGTACTGCTGTTTCAAAACTATTTTGGTAAGTTTGGCGTAACCACTGATTTTGTCGATTTGACCGATGCCTGTGCTTGGGAAGCGGCTATTAAGCCCAATACCCGATTTTTATTTTTAGAAACACCGTCAAATCCGCTCACTGAAATTGCAGATATTGAATTACTTGCTAATATTGCTCATAAGAATAATTGTTTTCTGATTGTTGATAACTGTTTTTGCACCCCGGCCTTGCAAAGGCCGTTTGAACTGGGTGCGGACATTGTTGTCCATTCAGCAACCAAATACCTGGATGGACAAGGCCGTTGTGTCGGTGGCGCTGTTATTGGCAGTAACGACATCATGGAAAAACACATTTATCCGTATTTGCGTACGGGCGGCGCCACCATGAGCCCATTCAATGCCTGGGTTTTTTTATCAGGGTTAGAAACCTTGGCGATAAGAATGAAAGCGCATTGTGACAGCGCCTTTGAGCTGGCCAAGTGGTTGGAGCAACAACCGGGAGTTACCCAGGTACACTATCCTGGTTTGCCATCCCATGCACAGCATGATTTGGCTAAGCGCCAGCAAAGCCATTTTGGGGGCATAGTCAGTTTTGAATTGGCGGGTGGAAAAGATCACGCATGGCGGCTTATTGATGCCACTGAAATGATTTCCATTACTGCCAATCTAGGGGATGTAAAAACCACAATAACGCATCCGGCAACCACCACACATGGCCGCCTGTCCCCAGAGGTAAGGGCGCTGGCAGGGATTAAAGACGGTTTGGTAAGGATTTCGGTGGGGCTTGAAAATAATAACGATATTAAAAATGACCTTCTAAGAGGGTTGTAGCTGATAACAGGAGTATCATGGATTTATCAAACGCGAGCAATTTACTCAGTAATAACGTAAAAATTCTTAAAAGTGAAGCTTCAAAAACAGCCTATCAAGGTGTGCTTATTGCTATCAGCAGTATTATCATCGCAACTTGCTTGGTCAGTCTTTACGTTAGCGGTAGTATATCTCTGGAAAATCTGTGGGCGGCTCAAAAGACTAATGTTGCACTCTGGATACTGGATATTATCCCTTTTGTCTTTGGGATTTGGGGCCAGTATTCCAGTTCTATCATGGCGTATCAGGCGGGTGCCCTCATCTTTGATCAGACCCAGGAGTTACGCAGTAGAACCATGGATCTGGAAAAACATACCAATCATGTCAGCACCCACGATCTTTTAACAGACTTACCTAACCGGGCATTGTTTTATGATCGGGTAGCACGTGCGATTGCTTCGGCTCATTCTAGCAACCGTCAACTGTCCATCCTATTAATTGAAATTGAGAACTTTAAAGACGTTTACGACACTTTGGGCAGAAACAGCAGTGACCTTATCCTTAAACAAATTTCTATTCGTTTACAAGGGGCAAGTTCGGAAAATGACAGTGTCGCCAAAATAGATGGTAATGTCTTCGGCATTCTTGTATCTAATATTTTAAGTGTAAATGAAGCTGAGCAACTTGCCAAACATATCCAAAAAGCCATGGAAGCTCCCTTTATGGTTGATAGGTTACAGGTTGGCATGCACTCCAATATTGGCATCGTGCATTTTCCTACCCATGGTGAGGATGTTGACGCATTGGTGCAAAGAGCCGGTGTCGCTCTGCACATGGCACAAAAATCTGCCAAAGGCTACGCCATATATGAACCCTCCTTTGACAGGCATACACCGTTGCGCCTGACATTAATGTCTGAATTACGCAGGGCAATAGAAAAAAATGATCTGTCTTTGTTTTACCAGCCTAAAGTATCCATTCAGACCAACGAATTGTACGGCGCTGAAGCTTTGGCCCGCTGGGATCATCCAACGCATGGTTTTATTTCGCCTGATGAATTCATCCCCATGGCAGAACGCACCAGGATGATAAAACAGCTCACCCAATGGGTACTCAAACGTGCCTTTAAAGATTGTGCGGCGTGGCATAAACAGGGTCTCGATATTAAGATATCGGTCAATTTATCGACCCGCGATTTGCATGACCCCGATCTTCCAGACTTGATTGCCGGCATTGCCGCTTCAACCGGTATTCAGCCCGAATGGATCATTTTGGAAATTACCGAAAGTTCGGTGATGAATGAGCCTGAAAATGCCTTGGCCATTATCAATCGATTACACGATATGGGTTATCAATTTTCTATCGATGATTTTGGGACGGGTTATTCATCGTTAGCTTACTTAAAAAGACTCCCCTTGGAAGAGCTTAAGATAGATAAATCTTTTGTTATGGATATTATGAACAGCGAAAATGATGCCACTATCGTCAAGGCTATCATTAATCTGGCTCATAATTTGGGGTTGTCTGTCACTGCCGAAGGCGTTGAAAATGATGCCATCATGGCCAAACTTAGGGATTACAATTGTGATATTGCTCAAGGGTATTATTTGAGCAAACCGTTGTCGGTTAATGAGTTTAACGATTGGATAAAGATGTCAAAGCTATTCCCACACTCTACGTTAATGCCAAACACACCGACAATAGATGCCGTGGCAAAATACCAATCTGAAATCTCACATTAAACTGTTAGGCAATGGGCGCTAAAGGTGGTTGTCGAAATATAATATTGGTAAAAATCTGGATTTGATAGGGTTAAAGCCTGGTTGGCATACCAATTCTGACCGCGCTACATGTTAAGGAATGAAAATAAAATAACTTGAACAACTTGTTCGAAGTAGGGTGGATAAGTGGCAGCGCATCCACCACATAGGCGCTAAGAAAGGTGGATGCAT